>JBGSRB010000227.1:0-4344 GCA_041737735.1 Anaerolineae bacterium
ATCGAAATTTATGTGCCAGCGGCGAAACGCCAATATGGGTATTACGTGCTGCCCGTGCTGGATGGCGACCGCGTGATCGGGCGCATCGACAGCGCGCTGGATCGCAAAGTGGGTGTGTATCGCGTCGCGCGCATTTATGCCGAACCGAACGCGCCGCGTGAAGCCAACACGCGCATCACGGCGCAGATCGAAGCGCTGGCGGCATTTTTAGGCGCGCACACAGTCGAGATCGGCGTCAACGATTTTGCTTCGTGAGTTTGGGCTAGATCGCGGTCGCCCACGCGGTAAACGCCAGCGTCAAAATGCCTAAACCGACGTTGATCCACGTCAAGCGCGACTCGCGGCGGTGCAGACGCGCGTGGTCGTCGGGATCGCCCTTGCCGCGCGCTGCCAGCAGTGACGCCCGTTCGAGCGCGGGCGCAACACCAAGTTGCAGCGTCAAGCCGCAGATCAGCATCCCGAACACGGCGATATGCTTAAGCAAAATCGCGCGACTCCAGTCGTTGTCGATGGCAAGCAGACCGTCGTAGTTCGGGTTGCCCGCCATCTGGATCAAGCCAGTGACGGTCAACACCACCAGACTGAAATGCGACAGCGGCAAAAAGCGCTTGCGAATCCGCGCGAGAAAAGCGTATAACGTCGAATCTTCGCCCATGACGCGGCGCGCTTCGGGCAGCACCAAAATCACCAACATGACCAGTCCGCCCACCCACACCACCGTAGCGATCAAGTGAAAGAAATAGCTAACCGCAAGCACTAACGGGGACAAGACCTAATGCCTCCGATCCGCCGGGGTCGCGCGCGGGTTTGACGGCGCTTCCGCAGTATTTCGCCATATTCGCTAGTTCGATGTATGCCGCACGAGTATACCCTTCCGGCGTGGTGATCGCCCACCAGCGTTCTTCGTCGTCGTCCGTCCACGCTGGATCAGCGATGTAGATCGCGCTCATCAAGCCCACCCACGGTCGCCAGTGGAAGGCGGCATACTCATACGCCTCCACCAGATAACGCGCTTGCGTCGGCTCATCGACGGCAAACCACGCATAATCAGGATCGATCGGGTCGGTTGTCCAGCCTGTTTCCAGCAGCGCCATCTGGCGTGCGGCGTCGCCATTGGCGATCATGATGCGCCGCAAATCTTCCACGCGGCGGAAAGTGAAAAAGCGATTCCCACCCACGCCATCCGCTGGATCGACCGTCGGCGCG
Source organism: Anaerolineae bacterium (assembly GCA_041737735.1). Lineage (GTDB taxonomy): Bacteria > Chloroflexota > Anaerolineae > Aggregatilineales > Phototrophicaceae > Flexifilum. The sequence goes on from JBGSRB010000227.1 coordinate 1,207, forward strand.
CTGAAGCCGGGGGCGTGCGCGCCCACCACATCGATATAGCGTGTGAAGCCTGCATCGTATAACGCTTGCAGATACACATCATCGGGCGTGGCGCTGGCGTCATACGTGCCAGTGGGCGCTAAACCCGCCGAGATGATGATCGCGTCGGGGTCATGCAGGCGGATCGCTTCGCTGCACGCCGCCAGCAGCGCGACATATCCCGCTGCATCGGGCGGACGATTGCCCCATTCGCGATCGAGATTCGGCTCGTTCCAGATTTGATACGCAGCGATGCGTCCGCGATAGCGTTCCGCCAGCACACCGCAGAAGCGCGCGAAATCCGCCGGATCATCGGGGGGCGCATCGACAAAATCACCGTCGGCGCGCGTTCCCAAGGACGGATGCGCCCAATCGGGCGCATCACTTAAACGCGCCACCACGCTTAAACCGCGCGCTTCCAATTCATCTAGCAGTTGATCGGCGCGGTCGATGCTCCATACGTCGCGTTCGGGCTGCATGTCTTGCCAGGCAAACGTCTGCTTCACATGGGTGAAGGTCATGCGCTGCACCCAATCCATGTAGGTGCCGGCAAAGCCGCGATCCCACCACAGGAACGCCTGCACGCCATACGTCAGCGGCACGAACGGCGGATCAGTGACCGCCCACCCCATGAACGGATCGGCAGATGAAATTGGCACGCTGATCAGCAGGGCGCAGGCGCACGCCAGCACAATCGCGCGGAAAATGCGCCGCCGCTGCGTCGTTTTACCCGCCAAATTCCGCCTCATACGTGCGATTCCAGTCGCGCACCGCGTCGAACACGGGACGGAACACGAAGTCAGGCCCGATGATCGAGTAAGCGACATTATCGTTATCCGCCACCCAACCCGCTTGCGCGCCGTAATTGAGATTCCACAGGATCGCCAAACGCACATACCCGCCCGAACGCATGAAATCGAGCGCCTTCACTGTGTATTCGCGCTGATCCTCAAGCGAGTTATCGAGCGCAAACTCGAACCCCTGCGGAATCCCCTCCAGACCTTCGGCGCTGGGCCAGCCGAACTCGGTCACGCATAACGGCTGATCGCCGCCCGCAAGCGCAATCTTATCGGCGTAAGTTTGCAGCGTGCTGCGGAAACTCCATGAATGATGCGGCGTGTCAAAGGGACCACGGAACGTCAGCGACGGATCATCGGGGATGGTGTCCCATGTGTAATCAGGGCTGACATTGATGCCGTTATGATGCGCGCCCACACAGTCGGTGTAATTGAGCAAACCCGCCGCGATCAGTTGATCGAGGTAGACGAAATCGTCCCACGCGCGCACGCCATCGCTGAGTCCGGTGGGCGCAAGCGCGCCGCTGACCACGATGATGCCCGGATCAACCTCTTTGATCGCCTGATACGTGGTGCGCAGCAGCGTGATGTAATTCGCCGCGCTTAACCCGCCCGTTGATGTCCATTCGCGGTCGAGATTTTGCTCATTCCACACTTCGACCGCGTGAACCATGCCGGGGTAACGTTCGAGCAGCGCCGTGATGAAATTCGCGTATGCCATTGGATCAGCCGGAGGTCCCTGCTGCGCCAGATCAACACCTTCTTCGCGCGCCCAATCCGGCGCGGTCACGACGCTGATCAACACGCGCACGCCTTGATCACGCGCGGCAGGCAGGTAAATATCCGTGAAGAACCAGTCATACTCGCCGGGCTGCGGCTCCATATCTTCCCAACGCACCTGCTGCTTGACCCAATTCACACTCAATTGGTTGGACGCAACATCCAGCCAGCGCTCCATCAAGTCATAGCTGAACTGCACCTGCACGCCCAACTCGAAGCGACTGACATCCACGGGCAGCAGTGTAGGGGTTGGCATAAGCTGCGCCTGTGCCACTTCCAGCACGTCACTATCGGGCGCGGGCGTGACAATCAGCGTTGGCACAAGCGAAGGCGTCGCCGTGACCAACGGCAGCACCGCTTCCGGATCGCGCGTGGGCGTCTCGGCACGCGGGATCGCAACCCCACTTAAGCCGGGGCTGATCGCGCTGGTGATGCTGTCATAGGTTAGATAGACGGCGATGAACGTCAGCGACGCCATGATGAACGTGATCCCCGTCCAGATCAAGACGAACGCGCGCACCTGCTGACGAAATTTCGATTGTGGGTTGGTCGTCATAGCGACACCTCATGCTTAAATTTGCTGAATCACTTAACGCGCCCCTGCCAGCGCCGAACACGCCGGACACCCACCGTCCGGTCGAATGATGGCAAAGCCCGCCATCGGATCAGCGCCGTAATTCTGAAAGTCGATATTCCAGATGATCATCATGCGCACGCGCCCGCTTTGCGAAGCAATCGCGGCGGCTTCCGCCAGCCATGCTGCCTGCTGCGCGACTGTGGTGTTCGCGCCCCAAGCGAAATACGGATCAAGCGGCGGAAAGCCTTCCGGCGTCAGATAACCCAACTCGGTGAAGCACAACGGGCGCTGTCCACCGACGATGTCCCAATACACATTCATCATGCCCATGAAATAGCGCGTGTAGTAATTGTCGCGCGGGTCACCGCTCATGGCGCTGGCTGGCACAATGCCCTCATTGTAATGAACGCCCACGCAGTCGGTGTAATTCAAGCCGCCCGCCGCAACAAACTGCCGCAACCAGTTGTCATCGTTGACCACGCGACCGGGGAAAGCGGCTTCAGCGCCAGTGGGCGCGGGCGCGGCGCTGATCACCATCACGCCGCCATTCGCGGCTTTAATCGCCTGAAACGCCGCGCGCATCATCCGCGCGTAATATTCACCGCTGATCTGCCCTTGCGGCCACTCGCGATCGATGTTGGCTTCGTTCCATACTTCAATCGCATCGGGTCCTTGCGCCGCGACACCAGCGAGATAACTGGCGAAGCCCTGAATATAGCCATCGCCGCCCGCCGCCAGATCAGCGGGGGAACCGACCACGCCAAGCAAAATCTTGAAGCCCGCGCCATGTGCCGCTGCGATCTGCGTCGAAACACCAGCCGGATCAGCGCCGGGCCCGTAGCGAATCTGCACTTTCATCCAGTTCATGCCCGCGCCACGCATCGCCCCGGCGGCGCCTGTGCGCGCATCGACAACATGCCCGCCATACTCGAAATTCCCGCCGGCGATGCTGCCCGCGCCCGGCAC
>JBGSRB010000242.1:0-17112 GCA_041737735.1 Anaerolineae bacterium
CGATACTCCGTATACGGTGTACCGCCGTAGGTGTCCGTGTAATGCTGGGCACGACTTGCGCTCAGGTCGCACGCGGCGACGATACGAATGTTATCCTCAGCAGATAGATCAGCAATCGCCTGTGCATGGCGCGGCGCGATGCGTCCGCAGCCAATGATGCCGAAATTAAGGGGCGCATGATTCATTTCGAGTTCCTGACGTGTTCAAACAGCGCAAGATAAGCAGCTTTGACGGCGTGCGGTGCAAGGTGAACTTCAGCATAAGCGCGCGCGGCGGTGGCATGGATCGCGCGCTGATCAGGCGCTTCCGCCAGATCGCGCAGCGCGTCGCGGAAAGCTGCCGCATCCCCCACTGCTACCAGCGTGCCTGCATTCGCCCGCTCGATCAAAGCTGCGCCTTCACCACGAATTGCGGCGACAACGGGCGTGCCAGTCGCCAACGATTCGTACAGCTTCGCGGGCAGCGTCTCCCCTGCCAACACGTGATCACCTAACGCAATTAAGCTGATGTCAGCCGCCGCCCAGATGCGCGGCATATCAGCATGGGGCAGCACACCGAGCAAGCGTAAGTTATTCAATGCCAGTTCGCGCGCGCGCGTTTCGACATGGGCAAGCTGCGAACCGCCGCCCGCGAAGAGGAATAGCACATCGGGCAGCGCGGCGGCAGCCTCGAGGATAATGTCGAAGTCGTAAGTTAAGCTCATATTGCCGACATGCGCCGCCACCACCTGATCAGGCGCGATGTTCAGCGCGCGGCGTGCTGCGGCGTGCGCTTCCACGTCCGCGCGTTGGAAAACATCGAGATCAACCGCGTTGCCAATCAGCGTAACGCGCTCGGCAGGGATGCGCGCCCGAATCGCTGTGACGATCCCTTGCGTCATACCGACGATGTGCGCCGCACGGCGATACGCCCACGCTTCGACCCGCTGCCCGATCCTGACCATCAAGCTATCAGCTTTAAGGACGCCGGTTGCCACCGCCGACTCGGGCCACAAGTCGGACACATTCAGCACAATGAGCGCACGCTTGATCCAACCGAGCCAACCGCCGCTAATCGTGACGAACAAAGGATGCGATTCGACCAGTATCACATCGGGGCGCGACAGAAACGTGCCACGCAGCGCGCCCGTGATCGTAAAGCTGAATTGATTGAGCAGTCGGGATAAAATATCTTTGCGCGCTGAAGCGAACACCCATGCCCGCGCGATAGTCACGCCGTCGATCTGCTCGGTGTGCGTCAGTTTGCCGCGATACGCCGCATGGATCACGCCTTCGGGATAATTGGGCATTCCCGTGATCACCGTGACGTGATGACCATCCGCCGCCAGCAAACGCGCTAAACGACTTAAGCGTATCGCCGCCGCGCCGAACTCCGGCGGATAGAATTGAGTGAGAATCCAAATCTGCATGGGTATCTGCTGTCTGTATGCGAAATCGTCTGCATTATAACACCACCCGCAGGCGAACTGCCCCGTGTTGAGAGCAAGTGACATATCAGCCCGCACATGGATTGACAGTTTTCATATACCAGCCAGCGCTTGGCTGATGATGGCAAAAATACAGCAATTGCTTGACAGCGCGGCAACTTTCAAGTATATGTTGTGTTGTAGGGTTATCAACATTACATGTTGACAAAATGATTATGGATGTGACTTAGCAGTCGGTCTAACTTAAAAACCATTATGACCCCACACATCCAGCCGTTTTAACGGATCAAAGTCCCAATCCCTTTTTTTTTGCGCGATTTTGCAAACGTTTGCAAAATCGGGAGTTGAGCTAAATACAGTTTTCAAAAGGGAGCAGACTAACCTGCGAACAGGGGTGTCACTCCATAATTTAGCCAAGAGATTTTTAGATAAAAAGGTGTTTCATGTCCTACACAACGCTGTCACCCGAGCAAGTTCAGCATTTCCTCGATTACGGATTTATCCAACTCAGCGATTGTTTCGATACCGAATTTGCCGCCCAATCAACAGCAGCGGCGTTTGACCGTTTGGGCTATGTCGAGGCTGACCCTAGCACATGGGTGCAGCCGATTATCCACATGCCCAATGAAAATGTCGTCTCCGTCAAAGATTTTGCCCCCAAAGTCTACGGCGCGTTCTACGATTTACTGGGTGGTGAAGACCGCATCAAGCAGCCCGTGGAATGGTGGGATGGCTATATCGTCAACTTCCATTTGGGGGCAGATCGGGCATGGGTTCCCCCTTCACCGGAAGCAGGCGGCTGGCACAAAGACGGCGATTTCTTCTGGCATTTCCTCGATAGCCCCGAACAAGGGCTGTTGGTGATCGTGGTGTGGCGCGACATTGAACCGCAAGGCGGCGGCACGTTCATTGCCTGCGATTCGATTAAACCTATTGCTCAATATCTCAATGACAATCGTGATGGCATTCACCCGTTTGAGGGTGGTTTCGGCAATTTCATCACCGAATGCCGCGATTTCAGAGAAGTGACGGGCAAAGTGGGTGACGTGATCATCATGCACCCGTATATGCTGCACGCATCTTCGCAAAACCATTCCGGCAAAGCGCGTTTCATCACCAATCCTCCGGTGGCGCTGCAAGCACCGATGAACTTCAACCGCGCTGATCCGTCTGATTTCTCACCCGTTGAACAGGTTGTGCTAAAGGCGCTGGGTGTGGATCGACTGGATTTTCAGACTGAAGGCGAGCGTCGCCGTTTTGACGCCAAAGCCTATCGCGAAGCACGTGCGCGCGCCCAGCAACCTTAAGCGCTTCGTTGTCGATCAGACCTGTTGACCAAGCCTGATGGACACCCACGAACAGAACGTAAGCGCGCTTATTGAGTCGCCCGTCTGGAGGCAGGTTGCCCCAGTGAACCTAAAAGGCGTATTCGACCGCAAATTCAAGGTAAAGGAGAGCCTAGCCGAACCGACCATGCAATGACCGCTGTAATCCTATGAGCATTTGAATAGTTCTGCACATTTACGTAATATACAGGAGGCTAATATGCGTAAATCTTATTTCTTGGTGCTTTTGCTGCTGATGGTAACGCTTATGTTTTCATCAGTCGCGGGACAAGGCATGTACAACGAGTCGCCCATGTTGGCGGCTTTAGTGGAGGCAGGTGAATTACCCGCCCTCGAAGAACGTTTGCCCGCTAATCCCGCTGTCGTCACTCCCGTGAATGAAGTCGGCACTTACGGCGGCGCGATGCGCGTTGGGTTCACGGGCAGCAACCCCGGTTGGGGTGGCATGTGGTACGTGACAGGTTGGGAAAATCTGGTTACGTGGGCGCCTGATTTCTCCGGCGTCGTGCCAAACATCGCGGAAAGCTGGGAAATCAGCGACGATGTTCGCACGTACACATTTAATCTGCGCCAAGGTATGCACTGGTCGGATGGCGCACCGTTCACCGCCGACGACATCATCTTCTACATCGAAGATGTGCTTTTCAACGAAGAACTGAGCATCGGCGGACCGACTGCCGACTGGCTGCCGCGTGCCGGCGCTGAGGAATTCGTCGTTGAAAAAATTGACGATTACACCGTGCGCTTCACGTTTGCCAACCCCTACGGCACCTTCCTATACACGCTGGCACAGTGGAACGGGCGTCACATCACATGGTTCCCCAAGCACTATCTGTCGCAGTTCCATGCTGACTACAACGAAAATGTCGCTGATTTAGTGGCGGCAACCGATGGTGTCGAAGACTGGGTTGGTCTTTTCAACCTGCGCGCTTCGGGTCCGACCGATGACACCAACAACTATTTCAACAATCTGGAGCGCCCGCTGCTGTTCCCGTGGGTGCCGACTTCGGTTCTGGGCGGCAGCACGCAGATGACGATGGCGCGCAACCCGTACTACTGGAAGGTTGACACCGAAGGCAACCAACTGCCCTACATTGATGAGGTGATCGGCGTTTCCTATCAGGATAACGAGGCGCGCAACCTCGCCCTTGCCAGCGGCGACCTCGACTACATCAAGGATGCCACCGGACGCGAATTCTTCTTCGATGCGCTCGATTCAGGCGCACCGATCAGCATCACCTTCCCGATTAGTGATGCTGCCAACACCAACTCGGTTCACTTCAATCGCAACACGCAAGACCCGGTTCTCGCGGAAATCTTTAGCGACATCAACTTCCGCATCGGCATGTCGCACGCCATCAACCGCGAAGAAGTCATCGAAATCGTTCACTTCGGACAGGGTGTGCCTGCTCAGGTCGGACCGCTGGATAGCTCGCCGCTGTATAACGAACAGTTGGCAAACCAGTATGTTGAGTACGATGTTGAGCTGGCGAATCAATATCTCGACATGGTCGCGCCGGAACGTGACAGCGCCGGCTATCGTCTGCGCCCTGATGGTCAGCGGCTTTCGTTCGTTTTCACGGTGGTGAACGAACTGGCATGGCAAGCCAACTGGGTGCAAGTGGCTGAACTGCTGGTGGGCTATTGGGATGCCGTGGGTGTCGAAGTGCTGTTGGACGCCGTGTCGGATGAACTGTTCACCAATCGGCGCGAGCAGAACGAACTTCAGGCGTCCATGTTCACGGGTGAGGGCGGCGCTGGTTTGACCGCCATGCTCGACCCGCGTTACTACGTGCCGGGCGAACTGTTCGGGATGTATGGCAATGGTTGGTTCTACTGGTATGGCAACGCGCAGGAAGCCATTCAGGTTGAACCGCCGGAGGACATTCAAGCCATTCGCGCGCAATATGAACAGGTTGGTCAACAACCCAGCCAAGAAGCGCAGGTCGCAGCGATGGCTGAGCTGCTCGAAATTGCCGCTGACAACTTCTGGGTGATCGGCATCTCGCGCCCGGGTCCCACCTTCCAGCCCTTCCACCAACGACTGGGCAACCAGCCCGATGGTTGGGTAGCAGGTTGGATTCAAGGCGTGCAAAAGATCACCTATCCTGAGCAGTGGTACATCATTCAGTAAACTGTAACCCTGCCCCAGAATCGGGGGATATGCCCGCCGCAAGGGTATATCCCCCTTAGCACGAAGGCACGAAAAGCATAGCACAGTTCAAGTGTTATAAGGTAGGTTTACAGTGATACGATACTTGATCCGCCGCGCAATCTATATGGTTTTTACAGTCTGGATTATTACGCTCATCGCATTTATCGTGATTCAACTGCCGCCCGGTGACTATGTCACGCGGATGGTCTCGCAGCTTATGTCATCAGGCATGGACAACATCGACCCAAGCGTTATTGAGCAATTGCGCGATCAATATGGCTTAAATGACCCGGTGCATGTGCAATATTTCAAGTGGATGCGTAATATTGTGACACGGGGCAACTTTGGCTATTCGCTGGCGTATCAGCGCGATGCCAGCGATTTAATTCTGGAACGATTGCCGCTCACTTTCATCGTCACCCTCTCGACCGTGTTGTTTGTGTGGATCGTTGCGCTGCCCATCGGAGTGTTTTCCGCCGTTCGTAAATACTCGTTTGGCGATTATATTGCCACCTTTGTGGGGTTCGTGGGGCTAGCGACACCGAATTTCCTTTTCGCTCTCATTCTCATGTATCTCAGTTACAGGCATGGGGGACGCGCATTGATCGGTCTGTTCTCCCCTGAATATGTCAACGCGCCGTGGAGCTTGGAGAAATTCCTCGATTTACTGAACCATCTGCTGATTCCCATCGTGATCATCGGCACATCGTTCACCGCCGGGTTAATCCGCACCATGCGCGCTAACCTGCTTGATGAATTGAACCGCCCGTATGTGGATGCGGCGCGCGCCAAAGGGCTTTCCGAAACCCGCGTCTTATGGAAGTATCCGGTGCGTTATGCGCTGAATCCGTTCGTGAGTACCATCGGTTGGGCATTGCCCGGTCTGGTGGCGGGCGAAGTCATCGTTTCGATCGTCTTAAATCTTCCCACATCGGGTCCTATCTTATTCAACGCCTTGATGGATCAGGATATGTATGTGGCTGCCGGGTTCATTCTGGTGCTGAGTGTGCTGACCGTGATCGGCACGTTCATTTCCGATGTGCTGCTGGCAATTTTAGACCCCCGCATTCGGCTGGCATAAGGAATTAAACTTATGGAACTAACTAAACCTGAAGAACTTGCTCGCGTTCAAGTTCCGCCTGATGCTGAGGTGGTCGAAGCTGAAGCCGAAGTTTCACACGAGTTCGCCTCGCAATGGCAGTTGATGTGGTGGAAATTCCGCCGCCATCGTTTGGCAGTCATTGGCTTAATCGTGGTGGTGCTGTTCTACCTAGTGGCGCTGTCGGCTGAATTCGTTGCTCCACAGTCAGAACGCACCTATCTGGCAGAATATGCCTATGCGCCGCCGCAGCAGATTCATCTTTTCCATGAAGGCAGGTTTGCGCCGTTTGTTTACGGCTATACCTTTGAGCGCGACCCTGTTTCTTTCCGCAAAACCTTTTCGGTGGATGAGGAAACCATCATCCCGTTAGGCTTGTTCGTGCAGGGCGATTCGTATAGTGTGTTGGGGTTATTCGAGACGAACCTCCATTTGTTTGGCACGGTTGAGTCGGGACAGCCCTTCTACCTGTTCGGTGCGGATGCGCTTGGGCGCGATGTGCTGAGCCGCACGATCTTCAGCAGCCGAATTTCGCTGACCGTCGCTTGGGTCGGTGTGATCATCAGTATGGCGATTGGCATCTTCTTAGGCGGTGTTTCCGGCTTAGTCGGCGGCGTTGTCGATAATCTGGTGCAGCGCTTGATTGAAATCACTATGTCGATCCCGCTGCTGCCGATCATCATTGCGGTCGCCGCACTGGTGCCAATCGAATGGAGCGTACTTCAGGTTTACACGATTATCGTGTTCCTGCTGGCGATCACCGGGTGGACGGGGCTTGCGCGCGTGGTTCGCAGTAAATTCTTGGCGCTGCGCGAAGAGGATTTTGTGCTGGCTGCCCGCTTGGATGGCGTGGGCATGATGGGGATGATCTTCCGCCACATGCTGCCATCGTTTTATAGCCACATCATTGCGTCGCTCACGCTCGCTTTGCCCGGCATGATCATCGCGGAAACCGCGTTGAGCTTTCTCGGCGTCGGTTTGCGCCCGCCGATCGTCAGTTGGGGCGTGCAGTTGCAAGATGCTCAACAGATCAACGTCATCGCCAACTATCCCTGGATGATGGTGCCAGCGTTCGCGGTGATTTTCATCGTGCTGGCGTTCAACTTCTTGGGTGATGGACTGCGCGACGCTGCCGACCCATATTAAACGCCAAATTAGTTGATCAAGAAATGACACTCATGGCTGATATTTTGCTTGAAGCGCAAGACTTACACATCCACTTCTTTACCAATGAAGGCGCGGTGAAAGCCGTTGATGGGGTGGATTTAACGATCGAACGGGGCAAAACGCTGTGTTTGGTGGGCGAAAGTGGCTGCGGTAAAAGTGTGACCAGCCGCGCCTTCCTCAAGATCATTCACAGCCCCGGTCGCATCGTCAGCGGGCAGATGCTTTATCATCGTCCGCTGCCCAATGGCGGCACCGAAACGATTGACATCGCCCAGATGGACGCCAAAGGCAAGGACATCCGCAAGATTCGCGGCAAAGAAATTGCGATGATCTTTCAAGAGCCGATGTCGTCGATCAGCGTGATGCACACCATCGGCAATCAGATCATCGAGATGATCCGTTTGCATACCGACGCCAGCAAGCAAGAAGCGCGTAACCGCAGCATCGAACTGCTGCGCTTAGTCGGCATTCCCAAGCCCGAACGCTTGATTGATGAATATGCGTTTCGGCTGAGCGGCGGAATGCGCCAGCGCGTGATGATTGCGATGGCGTTATCGTGCAACCCGACGCTGCTGATCGCGGACGAACCGACCACCGCGCTGGATGTGACCACACAGGCGCAAATTCTCGAATTGATGCGTTCGCTGCAAGACCAGTACAACATGGCGCTGCTGTTCATCACGCATGATTTAGGTGTGGTTGCCGAAATTGCCGACGATGTCGCGGTGATGTATTTGGGGCGCGTGGTGGAAAAAAGCGATGTCAATACCATTTTCCACAACCCCAAGCATCCGTATACCAAAGCGTTGCTGGAAAGCATCCCGCGGATTGCCGCCGAACGCACGCAACTGAATCCGATTGCGGGCATGGTGCCAAACCCCTACCGCCGACCGTCGGGCTGCACGTTCCACCCTCGCTGTCGTGAGCGCATCGAACAATGTCGGCACATTGTTCCCGATGTCGTGCAAATCGATGACAACCATACGGCGCGTTGTTTGCTTTACGAAACGGCGCTGCAAGCAGAAGCGGGAAAGGTTTAACATGATCAATGAAGCGGTGACGGCAACCCATTCCACGCTGAGCAGCCCAGATAATATGCTCGAAGTGCGCGATCTAAAAATGTATTTTCCCATCCGACAAGGCGTGTTCGCCCAAACGACGGGCTTCGTCAAAGCGGTGGACGATGTCAGCTTTACCATCAAAAATGGCGAAACTCTGGGCTTGGTCGGTGAAAGCGGCTGCGGTAAATCCACCATTGGACGCTGCATCGTCCGTGCGTATGAGGTCACGGCGGGGCAAATGTTGTATCAGTCGGAAACGGGCGCGGTGGTTGATCTGGCGGCGCTTGAAGGGAAAACCTTACGCAACCTGCGTAAAGACATCCGCATGATCTTTCAAGACCCCTAGTCATCGCTCAATCCGCGCATGACGGTGTGTGAAATCGTCAGCGAAGCGCTGCGGGTTAGCGGCGAAGGGCGCAGCGCCATGAAAGATCGTGTCGAAGCGATGCTGAAACGAGTCGGGCTGCGTCCCGAATATATGTCGCGTTATCCCCATGCTTTCAGCGGCGGCGAACGCCAGCGCATTGTGATTGCCCGTTCGCTGATCACCAATCCGCGCTTGATCGTGGCGGATGAAGCGGTGTCCGCGTTGGATGTTTCGGTGCGCGCGCAAATTCTGAATCTGCTGAAAGAATTGCAGGAAGAATTCCAGCTCACGTATTTGTTCATCTCGCATGACTTGAGCGTGGTTCGGCACATCTGCGACCGCATCGCTGTAATGTATGTGGGTAAGCTGGTCGAAACGGGAACGGGTGATGAGTTGTTCCGCCACCCGAAACACCCGTATACAGAAGCGCTGCTATCAGCCGTGCCGATCAACGACCCGAAAGATCGCGGCAAGCGTGACCGCATCCGTTTGACGGATGAAGTGGCTGATCCATCGAACCCGCCCAGCGGGTGCTATTTTCACCCGCGATGCAGCTATGCCACGGATCGCTGCATCACCGTCGAGCCGCTGACTACTGCGGTAGGTGATGCGACTTCCCAGCAGATAGCGAAATGTCATTACGTCGAAGAACTCGAATTGCGGGGCGTGATTGAGCAATAACAACCGCCCCACCTATAAGATGGGGGTTCAGTCAACACTGCTGATCGCTGTAATAAGGGGTCTGTGATGCACCGAAGCTCAAACGGGGAAGATGGCTATGACTTGTGGCTGCGCTATCATCCCCTCTCCGACGTGCGCCGACTAGATGAGTATCAGGCAGCGTTTACACAGATTATCTTCCCAGCTTCATCACCGACCCTGTTCGCGGCGAAAACGGAACTCACGCAAGCGATTGTTGGGTTGTTCGGGGAAATGCTGCCGGAGGTTGACGCTGTTACTCAGTCGGGGACGCTAATCGTCGGGACACAGCAGAGCGCCCCGCTAATCGCCACACTCGGCATTGACGATGTGCTGAGTCCGCTCGGTGATGAGGGATTCACCATCATCCAGCATTCACTAAATGCTAAGGCGTGTACGATCATCACCGCCACAACCGATATCGGTGTGCTGTATGGCGTGTTTCACTACCTGCGTCATCTGCAAACCTGTCAACCATTGGCTGATCTGTCGGTGAGCAGCAGTCCCAAAACTAAATACCGGATGCTGAATCATTGGGATAACTTGGACGGCACGGTTGAACGGGGATACGCGGGCTTTTCCCTGTGGGACTGGCACAAACTGCCGCATTACAGCGATCCCCGCTATATCGATTATGCGCGCTTCAATGCGTCGATTGGCATCAATGCGGCAGTCCTCACGAATGTAAACGCCAATGCGCTGATTTTATCCGAGCAATATCTGGTCAAGGCTGCCGCCCTAGCCGACGTCTTGCGCCCGTATGGGATGCGGGTCTTGCTTCCGGCACGCTTCAGCGCTCCGCTTGAAGTTGGCGCTCTAGACACTGCCGATCCGCTGGATGCAAACGTAATGGCATGGTGGCAGGCGCGAGTCGCGGCGCTTTACGCGCTGATCCCAGATTTTGGCGGTTTTGCCATCAAAGCGAATTCTGAAGGGCAGCCGGGCCCGCATGATTTTGGACGCTCTCATGCGGACGGCGCGAATATGTTCGCGGATGCCCTCGCCCCGTATGGCGGGGTTGTCTGTTGGCGGGCTTTCGTCTATGACGATCACAACCCGGATGATCGCGCCAAGCAAGCCTATGCTGATCTGGTGCCGCAAGATGGTGCGTTCCGCGAGAATGTGCTGTTACAGGTCAAGAACGGGCCCATCGACTTCCAACCGCGCGAACCCTTTCACCCGCTGTTCGGCGCCATGCCGCAAACGCCGCTGATGCTGGAAGTCCAGATTACGCAGGAATACTTGGGGCAAGGAACGCACCTCGTCTATTTGGCGCCACTTTTTAAGGAAACGCTCGAAGCGGACACCTACTGCACCGATGCGGGAGCGACGGTCGCGCAGATCGTCGATGGCAGTCTGGACCAGCACACCCTAACCGGCATGGCTGGAGTCGCCAACATCGGCTCTGACCGTAACTGGTGTGGGCATCCCTTTGCGGCAGCGAACTGGTACGCATTTGGGCGACTGACGTGGGATCACACCCTGACATCGGAAGCAATCGCTGAAGAATGGCTGCGCATGACTTTCAGCAATGATGCACCGTTCGTCTGCGCGGCAACCGCGATGATGATCCAATCGCGCGAAGCAGTTGTCGATTACATGACTCCGCTTGGGCTGCACCATATCATGGCGCGCGATCATCATTACGGACCGGGACCTTGGGTTACAGGCGGGCGCGCCGATTGGACTTCGCTGTATTATCATCAAGCTGATGCGGAGGGCATCGGTTTCGACCGAACGGCATCCGGCAGCAACGCCGTGCAACAGTATCATGCCCCGTATCAGGAACAGCTCGCTGATCCCGCCACATGCCCAGAGCCGCTCTTGCTGTGGTTCCATCATGTCGCGTGGCAACACCGCATGGCATCCGGGCGCACCCTGTGGGATGAACTGTGTTATCGGTATAACCGGGGTGTGAAAACTGTCCGTGAGATGCAGCGCAGCTGGGACACGCTGGCACAGCACATCGATCCCGCGCGTTTCGAACATGTTCGAGCGCTGCTCAGCATTCAAGAACACGAAGCACGTTGGTGGCGCGATGCCTGCCTGCTCTATTTCCAGACGTTTTCCCAACTGCCGATCCCCGCTGAATATGAACAGCCTGCGGAAACGCTGGATTTGTACATAAAGCTCACGCATTATTATGTGCCGGGGATTCCAGAACTGCGGTTTAAGTGGTAAGGATGCGGGTGGTAAACGCGCACCGTTAATGAGTCGAGCCACGCCGACAGTGTACCCCCCTCCATTCAGTAGAGGAAAAAAGGTGAGGATTCTGTAGACTAAAAAACAAACGCGCGGGTGTTGTAATGAACGCGCAAGATTTGACCATACAATGATGTTTATGGATATTCAACCGCGCACTATCTGTAGCATCGACGATGAATCGCCGCTGCGCGAAGTGGTGCGCCGTTATCTGGAACATGATGGCTTCCGGGTCGTCGAGGCGGCGACCGGAAAACAGGGTCTGGAACTGCTGTTGCTGCACCCGATCGATCTGATCCTGCTGGACATCATGCTCCCCGGTATCGACGGCTTCGACCTCGGTGTGGATGATTACATCGTCAAGCCATTCAGCCCGCGCGAACTGGTTGCACGGGTGAAAGCGGTACTGCGACGCACTTACCCGGAAACGGACAAGGTAGAAAAACCCCTGATCTATGGCACGCTGATGATCGATCCGGCAAAACGAAGTGTGCGCCTCGCTCAGCGCGGGGTGACATTGAACGTCCGCGAATTTGACCTGCTCTGGTTGCTGGCACGCCATCCGGAGCAGGTATTTACCCGTGATCAGCTGCTCGATCGGGTGTGGGGCTATGAATTCGATGGCGACGACAGCACAGTGACTGTGCATATACGTCGGCTGCGTGAGAAGCTGGAAACTGATCCGTCGAAGCCGACGTATATCCTGACCGTCTGGGGCATAGGCTACAAGTTTGAACCGCAACCAACCATTTCCTAAAGTGATGCACCCGCTAATCCATATTGGCGGGCTGGTGCTGGCCATGGCGATGAGCATCGGCATGATTGCCATGCAGCTTGATGTGACGATAGATGATGTGCGCCTGCTGATCGCCTTCATGACGATCAGCGGTGGGATCAGCATCGGCACAATCTATCTCTTCTACTACACCGGGGTCTTCACACGCTTCAGGCGATTACACTGGACGTTGCTCACGCTGATCGGGCTGATGGCGGCGCTCATGTCCCGCAACATCTGGCTGACCGCACAGGCGATGTTCATCAACCAGCATAATTTCGTGATGATGATCGCGCTGCTGGTCTTTGCTGGCATGGTGAGCAGCTCGTGCGTATTTTTTATCGCGCACCTGTGGATCGCGCGCATACAACAACTCGCCATCGCCGCAGATCGGTTGGCGAAGGGAGAACCACAGCCGCCCCTGAAGGTGCAGGGTCAGGATGAACTGGCACAACTGACGATCGCCTTCAACCGGATGATCGAGGGACTGGCAGAAATCGAGGCGAAAAAAGCGCAGTTCATCGATCAGCCGTTTCAGGTCAGTGCCATAATCGATGTCGTAGCCCTGCGGCAGCAGCGCCACACTCAACCCTGCCTGTGCCGCCTGCGCCAGCGTATCGCGGATGACGGTATCGGTACTTATGGTGACATTCAGAAACAACGGCGGCGCGGGCTGCTTCAGCCCGATGCAGTAGTAACCGCCGTCGTCGCACATCCCGAAGCTGACGTCCGCCGTCGCTAGCGCACTGAATGCCTGCACCCGATTGGCGGCGGGCAGGGTCGGGCTGTCGCTGTCCATGATCACCACCTGGTCGTAACCGTGCATCAGGCAGTGTGTCGTCGCGTTGTCCAGCCGCGCGGACAGGTCGCTGCCTTGCTGTGGGAGCAGGTCAAAGTCAGGGGCGAGGGCGCGAAAATACACCTCGCTGCGTTCGGGCAGATAAGCGATGATCGGCGTCAGAGCGATCTGCGCCGCCGCCTGCTGCTTCAGCGCCAGCGTATCTCTGAGAAAACATTCGTACAACGCTGAAGCCTGTTCCCCGGTCAATGACAGGGTCAGGCACGTCTTGGTCTGTCCGGGACTCGGTTGTTTAGCAACGACGATCAGCGCGCGCCGTACCGGGTGTTGTTGGCTCATCATCTGCTCTCCAATGTAACAAACGTGTATCGGGTGGCGCGTCGCGGGTGCAGCCTCCGCCAAACAGCGAGTCCGCCCGCAACCAGCAGAAGAACATAGACGGGTACAAACTGCACCCAGATCGCCCATCGTTCCACCCGCCACGCCACAAAAAAGACGTAAGACAGCGCCAGCGTCCCGGTGAAGACCCACCCCGCCAGCGCGGCGTTAAGGCGCAGCGAGCGCAGTTCCAGATCGAGCGCGATCAGGGGCAGCAGCCACAGGGCATACCACGAAAACAAATTATGATTGATCAGCAGATAAATCCCGATCACTCATGTACAGCGCAGGATCGCCGCCCGAAAAGTGCGCGCCGGGAACGCGATACATAGCAGGCTGACACCGATGATCAGCAGCGGCATCCCGGCGTCGATAGTGCCGGTCGTGAAGGCAAAATCAGCGGGACAGCCGAACGTCGGCGGCAGCTTCCAGAACAACTGGATGAAGAACAGATATGCCAGCCCCATGCGCACGACCAGCAGCAGCGCTTTTTCGAATCGGGAACGTGTTGTGCGGGCGGGTGCAGCCGTCATCTCCGAAGTTGCCATGGGCAATTAGCCTTTCGCTTGAGTGATCGTGAGCGGATCGTTGTTTGACTCAGGGTTGCTGGATGCGCAGCAGCGCAGCGTGCAGCACCGCTGTTACGGTCATGCCATCGCGGATTTCGTTCGCCTGCACCATCCGCAGCGCCTCATCGAACGGGACGATCGCCAGCTCGAAAACCTCGGCATCGTCGGGGGGCAGACAATTCTGGGTCAGGTCATAGCCGAGAAACAGATTAGCAATTTCATCACGGATACTTTTGGAGGTGTAATAGATGCTGATCGGCTGCAAACGTCCGGCGTGATACTCCGCCTCTTCACCCAGTTCGCGCTGTGCCGCTGCTTCGGGCGTTTCGCCAGGTTTGATCCCACCCGTTGGCATCTCCCAGCGAAAATCTTTCTGCTGCACGTAGCGATACTGCCGCACCAGCGCCACATGATCGGCATCGACGAACGGCAGCACGCCGACGCACTGCCCGAACGAGCAAACGCCATACACCGTGGTGCGTCCATCGGGAAGCTCAGCGATATCTTCGCGCAGCGCCATCCATTTGTTTGCATAGATCGGCTTGCTGCTCAGCGTTTTCCAGACTTTAGGCGACATGGCTGCACGTCACCAGATCACGACACTGGTCTCGATCCGGCGGACGCCGACCGCATTGGCGATCCCCTGGGTGATGCATTCGCCCATTTCCGGTATGGTCGGTGCTTCAACGAAGGCGATCAGGTTGTACTGCCCGGTTGTGGCATGGACGGATTTGATCACCGTGTGGTCGAGCGTCATGCCTGCCAGTTCCTCGACGAGTTCCTGCAGGCGGGCGGGTTCCGCTTCGATCAGCAGATAAGCGTAGATCATGGTTGTCTCCAGAGTGTGGACAGGTTTCAGGTTCAGCCGCAGGTAAACGTAATACGCCCCATCGATCCGGTGCGCTGCATCTCATCCAGCGCCATCTGCACCGTGTCCATCGCTGGTTTGAGCGGCAGAAAGTGCTTGGCGACCTGCATATCGGCATCCGTCAAGAGCCGGTGCCAGAATACGCCGTCGATATTGATAGTCAGTTCTGGCGCGAGGGTGCTCATCCCCAACTCCATCCCCGCTTTGGAATAGCCACGTTTCGCCAGCGGGCGGATGAAGTGATGTTCAGACGGGATGCCGAGCGTATCGCGGAAGGCGTGCAGCGCGTCCACCGTCGAGACTGACCTGAATTTCCAGGCGATCGCTGGCGACTGCCTTCAGCTTTTCCAGCCGCTTTTCGTGAAAGAGCATGGCGTTGGTCAGCACGGTCGTCTCGACGCGCGCCGAGGCATACGCCAGCATGTCGAAAATATCGTTGAGCAGAAATGGCTCGCCGCCCGTGAAGAAGATATGACCAAAACCAAGCGCGACCGCTTCATCTACCAGCTTTTTCACGTTGTCCAGCCCGATCGAGCGGCGCGGCGCGTTGGGGCGGGATTTCGCCACACAGTACGAACAGCGCAGATTGCAGTCATAGTTGGTGTAAATCCACAACTTCCACAGGTGCGCTGGCACCGGAACATTATTCAGCGCGATGAGCGGTTGTAGGTTGGCTGTATCCGTCATTTCAGCTCGCTTTCTTTGTAACCCGCCATCGGTGTATACGTTTCTAACCAGAGTTCGTTCTCCAGCCACACGCGATCCAGATACTTCAGTTCGTAAGTGCGTGCGTTCAGCAGAACAGCGGGCAGCACGACTTTTTCCGGCGCATCAGCAGCGGGCAGCACGGCGAGCAGTTGCTCAACCAGCGTGTCATAGTGGTCGGTGTAGCCGGGCAGCGCATTCAAGTCAACCATGTGCGCGCGCAGGTCGCAGTCTTCCGCCAGCACCGGAATAATGCGCTTATCTTTATTGTCGGCAAACAGAAACTCGCGTCTGACCCATTTCGATTGGTTGGCTTCAGTCGATACCACCGTGATCAAGGCATAGCAGCGGTTGATGCCGTCTTCAATCGCGGCGATCCAGTCGTCACCTCCGCGAATGCTCGAGGTGTCAATCCACACGGTGTGTCCGCGCTGTTCAAGGTCATTCTTCAGACGCACGGCGAAGATCGTGTCGCTGCGCGTATAGCTCAGAAAGATGTGTCCACCCGATTGCGCGCTGTCCAAAGCACGCTTGATCGTCGGATCTTGGCGTAGCTCATCGAGCAGACGTGTGATGTGCGCTTCAATCGTGCGTTCGAGTGTGGCGTGTCCCGCCAACACTTGCGCGAAACCGTCCCGCAGATCGTCGCGGATATACATCAACGCCGCAAACACTTCCTGCACATCGTTCGCCAATATCAGCGCGCCGTAAGTCGGGTGCTGCAAGCACGTTCGGCGCAACTGGCGCAGATAATTTTCCAGATGCACGCGCACATCCGACGCTTGCGTCGGGTCAAGGTGGCGCTTGGCATACAGTTCTGCCAGCTTATCCAAATCGACCGCCTGCCCCTGCACGACATAGGCGCTGAGGTGTTCCGCGACTCCCGTGGTGCGTAGGAAGCCTGCATCGAAGAACTTGGGCAGTTCAGCCTGACTGCGTTCAGCGAAGTCGTTGAACGCTGCCTTGAGCAAGTCACTGAAGGCATCGGCTTTTAGTGCTGCCTCGATGGGTTCGCGCAGCGGTGCCACTTCGGGGCGTTTCCAGATCGCGGTGATAACGCTTTGTATAAGCAGTTCGTGCAGTCCGGGCAGAAGGTTCATCGGATCACCTGTGATGGATAGTGCGACATAAATCGATTATAGCGCGAACTGCGCGTCGTTCGCACGCTTTTTCTGACTCCCCTTGCGTCGCACCTTGCGTTGTTCACCGCGAAAGCGCGGCGTGAGCGCGGGGACGCCTGTGCGCGCCTGAGCCGCGACCCAATGCACGCGCGTGGCGACGACCATGAATCCGGCGGGGTGGCTGATCTTCCCTTTTTCGTACAAGACAAGCATTCGCTTGAGCGTAGTGCTGACAGCTTCACGTCCGTACAGGTCAACCAGACAGCGCACATTGCTGATGCTAAAGGGTTTTTGTACGGCGATCTGCGCCAGTGCGTCATAAACCCAGGCGGCGACTCGTTCGTCGTCCTCGTCGGGCAGCGGGGTGGGATAATA
>JBGSRB010000253.1:0-7833 GCA_041737735.1 Anaerolineae bacterium
TGCGCGTGCGCATCGAGCCGCTGCTCGAACTCGAAGCGGGCAGCACTGACCCGAAGGCGAGCTTTCACACCTTCGGCTTGACTAGGCTGATCGTCGAGCCCAATATGCAGCTGTCCGATCTGCCGCTGATGTTCGTCATGCAGATGGGCATCGGCGCGGTGGTGGGCGTGCTGGCAGCGCGCAGCACCGCGTGGCTGATCAACCGCGCGCGCTTGGAATACGAAGGCTTATACATCCCGCTGAGCGTGGCGCTGGTGCTGTTTTTCTACAGCCTGACGACTTTACTCGGCGGCAGCGGCTTCTTGACCGTCTACATGATCGGCTTGTATCTGGGACAGGTCGATCTGATTCACAAGCGCAGTCTGATGCGCTTCTTCGATGGCTTGGCGTGGCTGATGCAGGTGATCATGTTTCTCACACTCGGCTTGCTGGTCGATTCCAGCCGCGTCGCGGAAATGGCGGTGTCGGGCTTGGTGGTGTCACTGTTCTTGATCTTCGTCGCGCGCCCGTTGAGCGTGTTCACGAGTTTGGCGCTCGTCAAGATGCGCTGGCGCTATCAACTGATGATCGCGTGGGTGGGGCTGCGCGGCGCAGCGCCGATCATTCTGGCGACTTTTCCGCTGACCGCGTTCGTCCCCGGCGCGGAAGCGCTGTTTAATATCGTGTTCTTCGTGGTCGTCATCTCGATTTTGCTGCAAGCGACGACTATCCCGCAGATGGCGAACTTGCTCAAAGTCGGCTATCCCACGCGCGCGCGCCGCTTCTCGTTCGAGATCATCATGCCGCGCGCCAGCGATCTTAAGCGCGAGTTGGTCGAGCTGCACGTCGCGCCGATGGCGGAGGCGGTCGGGCGGCAGATCGTCGATCTGCATCTGCCCAAAGGCTTCCTGATCGTGGTGATCGGGCGCGGTGAGCGTGCGCTCACGCCCGATGGCGGCACGGTGCTGGTGGAAGACGATATCCTGCTGGTGCTGGCAGACACCGCTGCGCTCGAAAAGGTGCGTCCGTTGTTTGTCACGTCGTCGAACAATTTCACCGACTGACCCACGCAAAAACATAACCCGTGCCTGTTGATCACGTAGCATGTGGTGAATATGATCGTGTTTGCAGGCGCAGCGCCGCAAAGGGATGATGATGCTTGCTAAAATCCTCAACATCGCGTGGAAAGACATAACCATCACCTATACCGACCGTAACCTGCTGATCATCATGCTGGTCACGCCGTTGGCGTTGTCCACCATCATCAGCCTCGCGTTCGGCAACTTTTTCAATGCGGGTGGCGATGTGCCAATCGGTGATATTCCGGTGGCGGTGGTCAACTTGGATGCGGACGCGAACGGCGTCAATCAAGGGCAGGTGTTCATCGATGCGCTCGTGCCGCAAGGCGAACCCGATCCCGCGAATACGCTGCATCAACTGACCGATGCCATCGCGCTGACCGATGTCGATGCCGCCCGCGCGGGCGTGGATCGCGGCGAATATGCGGCGGCGATCATCATCCCGCCCGATTTCAGCGCCAGCCTGAGCATCTCACCGGATCAGCAAACGCTCACGCCGACGCGCATCGAAGTGTACGCGACGGGTGCGCGACCCGTGGGGGCGAGCATCGCTCGCAGTGTGACGCAGGGCTTCGCGGATCAGATCGCCAGCGGTTCGATCACCATCGCCGCCGTGATCGATGCGCTGGTCGAGCGCGCGCAAGACAATCCCGCATTTGGCTTGGCGTTCGGGGCGCAAAGCGCTGCGCTGAGTGCTTATTTCGCGGAAGCATTCACCTTCACTACCAGCCCGATCACCATCGATCAGCAAACGGTCACGGGTGAGTCGGCGCTCACGCTCAACCCGTTGGTGTTGTTCGGCTCGGCGCAAGCGGTCTTTTTCATGCTGTTTACGGCGATGGCAAGTGCCAACAGCATTCTGGAAGAACGGCGCGATGGCACGTTGCAGCGCATGGTGGTGTCGCCCACGCCGCGCATGGTGATTTTGCTCGGTAAGCTGGTGGGAACTTTCATCAACTGTGTGGTGCAGGTGCTGCTGCTGTTCGTCGCGCTCACGCTGATCGGCAGTCTCGTTAGCGGGCAATTCCAGATCATCTGGGGAACGAACTTCATCCTCATCGCGCTGGTGATCGGCGGCGTGGCGTTTGCCGCCGCCGGACTCGGTACGTTGGTCGCCTCGTTGGTCACAACGCCAGAACAGGGCAACGTGATCGGCGGCGTGATCAGCTTGGCGATGGGCGCGTTTGGCGGCGTGTTCTTCGCCGTCGATCAAATTCCCGCGCTCGCGCCCCTCTCACGGCTGACGCTGGTCTGGTGGGGGACGAACGCCTTTACCAAGCTCTCGCTCGATCAAACCGATGTCGGCTTGAATCTGCTGGTGTTGGGCATCTTGGGCGTGATCACGTTCGGCATCGGCGTGTTCAGCTTCAGCCGCCGCTTAAGTGTATGAGGCGGGCTAATCGTCCGCCTCATTACTCACATCTGCCAAGCGCGCGCGCACCACGCCGATCAGCGCCGTTGTCGGCACGCGCAGATCATAACCCTTTTGCCCCGCGCTGATCAGAATGTGCTGATGCTCGCTCGCGCGCTTGTCTAGAAACACCGTCCAGTTCTTCGCAGTCAGCGCCAGCGCGCTGATGCCGCCGACTTTTAAGCCCGTCAGCGCTTCGGCGTCGTTATGCGACACCAGCTTGATCTTTTTCGCGCCCGCCACCGCCGCCAGCTTCTTGAGATCAAGCTGCCGATCCCCCGCCAGCATGACGAGAAACGGCTTGGTGCCGCCTTCGGGCATGGTCACGAGGGTTTTGTACACCAGATAAGGCGGCACGCCCAACACTTCCGCGATCATCTCGGCGTCGCGCAGATCGTCGGGATACTCCACAAGTTCATAGGGGATATTGTGTTGTTCGAGCAACCGCATTGAATTGAGTTTGATCGCCATGTCGTTCTATTTATCCTGCTTTACTCTGCGCCCGTTAGCGGCAGCACCAAGTCTTTGCGGAAGTCGGTTAGCGCGATCAGTGTGCCATCTTCAGCGACATACAGCGCATCTTCGACGCGCACGCCAAACCCGCGTTCGGGATAATACAGCCCCGGCTCAATCGTGATCACGCTGCCGGGCAGCAGCACATCCTCGGAAAAGTGGCTTAGCGATGGGCGCTCATGGATGTTCAAGCCGATCCCGTGTCCCAAACTGTGAACGTAACCCTCATTCGTTCCCGGTTGGCTGCGTCCGGTGGGATACCCGCGACTCTCGAAGTAATCCAGCACCGCCAATTGCAGCGCCTTGCCCGGCACGCCCGCACGGAAACTGTCAACCGCGACCTCGAAGGCGTTCATCACGTCGGTATAGGCGGCTTCGACTTCGGGCGTGGCGTGACCGATTGACCATGTGCGCGTCACATCATGGAAATAGCCGCCGCCGATCTCGCGCGGGAACAGATCGAACACGATGCTTTGTCCGGTCAGCAGCGCGTGATCATCTTCGCCGCGACTATGCGGAAAGCCCGCATCGCGTCCCTGCGCGAAGATCATGCCCGTGTCGATCAAGTCGTGATCGAGCATCGCGCGCCGCACAAAGCGCTTGACCGCGCCAATCGTCAATGGCGCGCCGCTGGCATCAACCACGCGCTCACCGTCAGCGCGATGCGCGGCGATGTAATCCCACGTCGCTTGCAAAACGGCATTTGTGCGCGCGGCAACCGAACGCAAACGGGTGATCTCGGCGGCGTCTTTGGTGGCATACGCCGCGTCGAAGATCGTTTTGCCCGCTTCGCCCACAAATTCATACGCGGGATAGGTCGCGCGCAGCGCATCGACCAGCGCAATCGCGTGATCGATCTCGCCCGTGCCATATATGCCGATCTTGCCGCTGGTCACGCCCGCGCGCTCCAGCAGCGCGCCCCACATAGCGACGAACGCCTTGCTGCGATCGCCGTCGGCGGCTTCGACCAGCTTCGCCCAGTCGAAATCGTTGTACGACAGCACGGTTAATCCGCTTTTGGCGGCTTCTTCGATTTCCATCGGGCTGACGACCAGCAATATGTCGCCATCCAGCGGCTTGATTGCGTAGCCGCCCGTGACGTGCGCGCCGTTCGTCAGATAATACAGCGGCGGGTTATCGCCTTCGCCGCCCGTGACCACCAGCGCGGCGAGCTTGCGCGCGCGCATCAGTTCATCGAGATCGCGTTTCATGGTATGGGTTGATCCTCAGCCATCGTCATTAAAAAGTGCGAATGTCTATTCAACCGAACGCGCGCACCGTCACCGCGCCCGCCTCATCGATCAGCGGGATGCGTGCGCCCGCCCGCGCGAATAGCGGAATCCGTTCCAGCGGCGCATCGGCATGGATCGTCTGCCCGCCCTCATACACCTGATCGCTGTGCCAATCGTACCAGCGCGATCCGGTGGGCAGATATACATCCCGCGCGCGGATGTCCGGTGCATACACGGGCGCGACCAGCAGATCACCGAGCAGAAAATCGAACGACTCAGCCCGTGCGCGTTCATCCTGCGGCGCGATGCACACCAACGGACGGATGATCGGTTCGCCCGTTTCATGCGCGCGCACCATCAACGCTTCGAGATAGGGCAGCAGCGCATAGCGGAACTTCATCCACTCACGGATGATCGGCAGTACGTCCGCGTGCATCCACGGCTCATTGACCGTGTCATCGCTGTTCCACGAATGGATCGTGAAGCGCGGCAGCAGCGCGCCCATCTGCACCCACCGGACGAACAATTCCGGCTCCGGTTGTGGACCAAATAAGCCGCCGATGTCGTGTCCCGTGTTGGGCAAGCCGGACAAGCTCAAACTCAAGCCCATCGGCGTATTCCATTGCAGCGTGTGCCATGACGTGGTGTTATCGCCCGACCACGTTTGCGCGTAGCGTGCCACCCCCGGTGATGCCGAGCGCGACACCACAAACGGGATGCGGTCGGGGTGATATTCGCGCAGCGCCTCATGCGACGCGCGCGCCATCAGCAGCGTTTGGATCGGGCGCATCATGCCCAGTCGGATCGGCGTGCCGAACCCGTGACACAGCGCATCGTCGTCCCACAATTGATACTCGTTGTTGTCGTTCCAGATCGCGTCGATGCCGTAGACCAGCAGCGCATCTTTGATCCGCGCTTTCCACCAGTCGAACGTCAGCGGGTTGGTGAAGTCGAGCAGCGCGCCGGGTGCTGTTTCGTTCAAGCCGCCGCTCCAGTAATGATTTTGCGCGGGCGCGCCCGTGTCGGGATCGGTGATGAACGCGCCCATTGCCGCTAGTTCAGCGTAATGCGGGTGCGTGGTCAGGATGTGCGGCTTGACATTCGCCAGCAGCTTGATGCCCGCCGCGTGAAAATCCGCCGCCATCGCCGCCGGATCAGGGATGCGCGACCGATTCCATGTGAATACGTTGCGCCTGCCTTCGACGTCAGTGGTGTAGCCCGACGACATTTGAAACGCGCTCACGGGAATATCGTGCTGCTGACACAGCGCAGCAAACTGCTTGAGCTGGTCTTGCGCATCGGGCATTTCAGTGTAAGTCATGGTCGAGCCAAAGTAACCGAGCGCCCACGCGGGCAGCAGGGCAGGCTTGCCCGTCAGCGTCGTGAGCATCCGCGTGACGTTGGTGATGTCGCCGCCCGCCAGCAGATAATAATCCACGTCGCCATCGTCCGCCTGATACGAGCGAAATGATCCGCGCAGGCTGGCATCCACCGCTTTGCCCATGTCAAATGTTGTCGGTGAAGCATTGTCGTAGAACAAGCCGTAAGCGTAATCGAGATCGGGCGTATAGGTGGTGTAAAACGGGATGTGCTTATACAGCGGATCGCTGGTTTCGCCGTTGTAACCGACCGCATCGCACGGATACAAGCGCAGACGCATTCCGTGTTTGTTGAGAGTGCCAGCGGGTTCACCGAAGCCATAATACTGTTCATCGTCGCGGCGCTGCATAGTGTGAAACACCGCCCGCCCCGCCCGATCATACGCATACGACCGCCCACCCAGATCAGCCGCGAATGCGCGTCCGTGCGCGTCGTGCCACACTAAGCGCAGATCATCGGTATGAATATCCACGCGCAGCGCGTCGGTTTGCACACTGATCACGTCGCCTTGCATGGTCGTCGTGAACGGCGGACACGGAAACGCGCTCAAATCATCACGTTGGCGACCTTCTAGCGGTGTCGTGCCGGTCGCATCGACCACCGTCCATGTGCGATCTAAACGGGGCGCGCCCTCGGGATAAAAACGCACGCGGATCAAGTTGTGATCCAGCACGCTGACGGCGAACAATTCGCCGCGTGATCCACGCAGCGCAAGCGTGTGTGCGTCGGCGTCGATCCGCGTCAGCGCGTTGGGAGTGGTTAAGCGCATAATTGATCATCCATGGGTACAAGTCTAAGTTGCGCTCAAGCATAGCGCGCTACCCAGTGTTGATGCAAAAGCGGGTTTTCCGGTGGCATCACTTGGGGATTTTGCGCCGCCCATCCTTTAGGGTAAACTTAGCGTACAATCTGCATAACACACAGTTTATGCTCTGGTCGTGGCGGTGCCTTGTGCCACCCCGCGCTTATAAGGAGTCGATATGGCAACGAAAGCAAAAGCCATCGACCGCGCCAAACTTCTGGATTGGTATCACCAGATTGTTTTGATCCGCGAGTTCGAGAATCGCTGTGATGAGCTGTATCACGCCAAGAAAATCACGGGCGTATATATGCACCTCTACAGCGGACATGAAGCGATTGGCGTGGGCGCGCTGGCGGCATTAGGCGCGAATGACCACGTGATCACCGCTTACCGCGATCATGGCATCGCGTTGGCGCGCGGCGTCGATCCCAAGCGTGCTATGGCGGAAATGATGGGCAGGCGTGATGGTGTCAGCGGGGGCAAGGGCGGCTCGATGCACATGGCGCAGCGCGACCTCAATTTCTGGGGCGGCTATGCCATCGTCGGCGGTCATTTGCCGTTGGCAACCGGAATCGCGCTCAAAGAACGCTACACGGGAACCGAAAATGTCGTCATCAGCTTTGTGGGCGATGGCGCGACCAATAATGGTTACTTTCATGAAGCGGTCAACATGGCGGGCGTGTGGGACTTGCCCGTGATCTGGATCATCGAGAATAACTTGATTGGCATGGGAACGCGCATTGAGGACGCCGCCGGACAGCCGGAACTCGTCAAGCGCGCCATCGCCTACGGCATCAAAGAAGGTCCGCGCATTGAAGGTCAAGATGTCGTCACCGTGTACGATGCGGTCAGCGAAGCCGTGGCTTACGCGCGCAAAAAAGGCTCGGTGCTGATCGAAGCCCTCACCTATCGCTTTAAAGGTCACGGCGTGTCGGATAAACAGTTCGATGCGCGCGATGAATTCAAAGCTGAACTCGAAGAATGGGCGTCCAAAGACCCGATCAATATCCTGCGCGGTCGCCTGCTAGGTGAATTTGACGACATCGAAAGCGAACTCGACCGCATCGACGCGGAAGCGGTCAAAACGATTGATGAAGCGGTCGAATTTGCCGAGAAGAGCCCCGCGCCCACTTATGAAGACTTGATCAAGCATGTGTATGTTGAGGCATAAGTTCGATCAAAGTTGATCATTTGCACCTCATCATCGCTCTAAAGAGGAAACCATATGGCAGAACGCAACATGCCGATGCGCGAAGCATTGCGCGCCGCGCTGATCGAAGAAATGGAACGCGATGAATCCGTGTTCATCATGGGGCAAGAAGTCGGCGCGTGGCAGGGGACTCACCGCGTCACGCGCGGGTTGATGGAGCAGTTTGGCGCAGACTGCGTGTACATTGTGGACTCAGCCGGGGCGATGCTGCCGCGCGATGCCGCGGT
>JBGSRB010000272.1:0-2604 GCA_041737735.1 Anaerolineae bacterium
TGAGTTCGACTTGATTATTTTCCTTCTCGGTGAACACCACGCTGATCATGGCTTCTTCGGCGGTGACCAGAAATGAACTCAAGCCGCCGGTTGTCAGTTCGGTTTGCCCCGCGCGGCGCACATCTTCCAGCGTTACGTTGACGCTGATCACGCCGTCATCGAGGGCGACGGTCTGTAAGACATATTTCCACAGCGTGATCACGTCATACGGGATCGAGTCGAGCGTGCGCGCGGTGATCTCGGTCAGCGACGCGCCCGCTTCCATCAAGCGCTGCGCGTAGCCGAGCGTCGCGGGCGTGACGTTGCTGGTGCGAAAGCCGAGTGTGTCGGTGACGAGTCCGGTGAGAAGCGGCACAGCAACCGTGCGCTTGATCGGGTGCTGCATGTGCGTCAGCCAATCGCACACGATCTGCGTGGTGCTGACGGCGTCCGCCTGCACCAGATGCAGATCGCCAAAGCCCGTGTTGGTGGGATGATGATCGACGTTGATCACGGTTTTGCTGTGCGCGCGACCGTAAGCGCCGACCTTGCCCGTGCGTTCTTCGTCGCTGGCATCGAGCGAGATCATCAGGTCGAAGGTGTCGGTAGCGCCCAGAATCGCGCCCTTGACGCGATCCGAGCCGGGCAAAAATGCCAGATGACCCGGCACGCCTTCATCGACCGCCAGCGTTTTCACGGGCAAGCCGCGCTCGCGCAAGGCGTTGCCCAAGCCCAACAGTGATCCGATGGCGTCGCCATCAGGAAACACATGCGTGACCAGCAGAATCGACTGCGCGCTGGTGAGTGCGGCGGTGGCGGCGGTGAAATCAAGCGCGCTCGTCATCGAGATCATCGTCCTCATCATCGTCAGCGGCGGCAAGCGGCGCGTCGTCGTCGAGATCATCCAGATTGATCGCCATAGGCGCATCCGCCGGATCGGGTGGCGGAATTTCGAGATTGTTCAACAGCGCTTCGATGCGCGCGCCGCGCTCTAAGCTGTCGTCCCACTTGAAGATCAACTGTGGCGCTTTGCGTAAATGCACGCGCTTGGCAACTTCGCGGCGCAAAAAGCCTTTGGCGTGTTCCAGCGCGAACAGAATTTCCTCGGCGCGTTCTTCTTCGCCCAACGCATTGACGAACACTTTGGCGAACAGCAACTCGGAGTCGATCTCGACATCGGTGATGGTGATGCCGACCAAGCGGGGGTCTGCCACTTCGCGCAGAATCAAGATGCTCAAAATCTTGCGGATGCGACCGGAAACGCGCTCTTGTTTGATGCTCATGAAGCCCTCCTTGTGCTGAGGGGCGCAGCGTGCGCGCCCCTCCAGCAATTGTGCGACCAGCCTAGCTTAGACGTAAGCTTAGCTTATGGGTGAGCTTAGCTCATACGGAAGCCTAGCTTACGCGCTCGCTGACATAGCACTCGATGCGGTCGCCCGGTTCAAAATCGTTGAAGCTGCTCAAGCCGATGCCGCACTCGAAACCCGCACGCACTTCGCGCGCATCTTCCTGCACGCGCTTGAGCGAACTCAACGGCACATTCTCGACCAGCACCGTGCCGCCGCGCTTGACGCGCACCTTGGCGTTGCGGCGCAGTTCGCCATCCAGCACCATGCAGCCAGCAATCGTGCCGACTTTGGGAATGCGGAACACCTGCCGCACTTCCGCCGTGCCGATCACTCGATCGGCGTACACGGGTTCGAGCATACCCTTGAGCGCCAGTTCGATGTCTTCAAACAGCTTGTAGATGATGCTGTACTTGCGAATCTCCACGCCGACCGAGTCGGCGCTGCGACGCGCGGCGGTATCAGCATTGACGTTGAAGCCGATGATGATCGCGTGTGACGCACTCGCCAGCATAACATCGCTCTCGGTGATGTTGCCGACATCTTGCAGCAGCACGCGAATGCGAATGCCTTCGACGTTGTCGGCTTCAATCTGCTTGAGCGAGTCGACGATGGGTTGGAGCGAACCCTGCACATCCACCTTGAGGATCAGGTTCATTTCTTTGGCTTCGCCTTCGCGGAACTGCGCGAACATCTCTTCGAGCGTCGCGGCGCGTGTTCCACTCACGCGGTTGTCGGCAGCGGTGGCGGTGCGCTCAGCCGTGAGAACGCGCGCGGCTTTTTCACCCGTGACGGTCTCGAAGGTGTCGCCCGCTTGCGGCACGGCATCCAAGCCCAACACGCGCACGGGCATGGAGGGTCCCGCTGTGGTCACTTTCTTGCCCGCTTCATCAAACATGGCTTTGATGCGCCCATGCACCATGCCCGCCACCACGGTATCACCCGTGTTAAGCGTACCGTTCAGCACGAGCAGCGTCGCCACCACACCGCGACTGCGCTCGATCTGCGCTTCGATGATCACACCTGTGGCGATCGGGGCTTCGGGATTCGCCACGATGTCTTGTTCGTCAGATGTAAGCAGGATCGCTTCGAGCAGGTCGGCGATGCCTTCGCCTTGCAGCGCCGCAACCGGCACCGTGAACGTATCGCCGTCCCAGTCCATCGGCGTCAGCTCGAGTTCGGCAAGCTGCTGCTTGACGCGCTCAACATTGGCGTTGCGCTTATCGACCTTGGTCAGCGCCACGATGATAGGCACGTTCGCCGCGCGCGCATGGCTAAT
>JBGSRB010000274.1:0-3693 GCA_041737735.1 Anaerolineae bacterium
GCGCGCGCGCATGGGTGCGGCGGCGGTGGCGGCGGCGCAGGCGGTGGGTTATGTCAATGCGGGGACGGTGGAATTTATCGCCACACCGGACGCTGAGTTCTACTTTTTGGAGATGAACACGCGCTTGCAGGTCGAACACCCGATCACCGAACTGGTCACGGGGCTTGATCTGGTCAAGCTGCAAATGCAGATCGCGGCGGGCGATTCGCTGCCGTTCAGACAAGACGCGATCACGCAGCGCGGACACGCCATCGAATGTCGGTTATACGCTGAAGATGCGCGCACGGGTTTTCTGCCTGCTACTGGCACGCTGATCCGCTTTGATCCGCCGGTTGGGTTGGGTGTGCGCGTCGATGCGGGCGTGGAGTCGGGTGATGCGATCACGATTCACTACGATCCGATGATCGCCAAGATCATCGTGCATGATCGCACCCGCGATGAGGCGATCCGCCGCATGGACGCCGCACTGCGCGACTGCGTGATCTTGGGGACGACGACCAACCGCGACTTTTTGCGCGCGCTGATCCAGCATCCGACGTTTGCGGCGGGTGAAGTCGATACGGGTTTCATCGAGCGTCACTTAGACGAACTGACGCCGCCTACACCCACCGTGACCGCCGCGCACTTGATCGCCGCCGCGCTGCATGATCTGCATGGGGGCGGCACAGTCAGCGCGAGTCAAAATGCCAACGCGCCCACGATCAACATTGATCCATGGGCGCGCGCGGATGGTTTCCGTGTGGGCGGGTGATGCCCGCGTAGGCTTTACTGCTTGTCGCTCAGCAACCGCGACGGCGGCACGAGTTCGTTGATGTTGTGCTTGACAGCATAAGCGGCGGCTTCGGCGCGATTGCTGACGCCGATCTTCGACAGCACGCTACTGACATAATTGCGGACTGTGCCTTCGCCCAAGTACAGCTTGACGGCGATCTGGCGGTTGGTCAAGCCTTCGGCAACCAGCGCCAACACCGCCATCTCTTGTGAAGTCAGATCATTGAAAGCGGCGGCTTGCTGCGCTTGATTGGCTTTCCGCATTTCAGCGAACACGGCGGAAGTCATGGCGGGATCGAGCATCCCTTCGCCGCGACTCACACGTTCGACCGCCTGCACCAGTTCGTTATCACCGATGCGCTTGAGCAGGTAGCCACTGGCGCCCGCTTGAATCGCGGTGAACAACAGCTCATCTTCGGCGTAGGATGTGAGCATGATCACTTTGCAGCCCGGCACTTTTTGCACAATCTGACGGCAGGCTTCGATGCCGCTGACACCGGGCATCCGAATATCGAGAACGGCTATATCGGGTTGCAGTTCCTGCGCTTTGGTGATGGCTTCTTCACCGGATGCGGCTTCCCCGACTACGCGGAAATGCCCTTGACGTTCCAACAACGCGCGCAAACCTGCGCGAACTACGCTGTGATCATCGGCTATGAGAATGCGAACAAGTTTTGACATGGCGCACGCCTATCGGCTCAAGCTAGAATAGACTAAATTTACACGGTCAACTTAGTGTACGTGTTGTTGTAATAAGAGAAATAGTGACAAAAATCGTATGAACGATATGCCATCTATCCTACCACAGCTTAAAGCGATCGCCTCAGCGGTGATCTATGCCGCCGAAGCCGACACCATCGGGGAAACGCTCGAACGGATCGCCGATGCCGCGCGCGAACTGGTGGGCGCGAAATATGCCGCGTTGGGCGTGCCGGACGGCATAGGCGGCTTGGATTATTTCATGTTCAGCGGCATGTCGGCGGATCAAGCGGCGGCGATTCCGCATTATCCCGAAGGACGCGGGCTGCTGGGCGCGATCATGCGCGAACGCCAGCCGATCCGTTTGGACAATATGCAGGCTGATCCGCGTTCGAGCGGCTTTCCTGAACATCACCCGGCGATGACGCGCTTTCTGGGCGTGCCGATTGCGGTGGGCGATCAGTTGTTCGGCATGTTGTATCTGACCGATCCGCTGGATGGCGGTGTGTTCTGTGAGCCGGATCAGTGGCTGCTCGAAACGGTGGCGGGTTATGCGGCACTGGCGATCGCGGGCGTGCATCTGCGCGATCAGCGGCGGCAGATCGACCTGCTGCAAGAACGCGAACGCATCGGCATGGATTTACATGACGGCGTGATTCAATCGCTCTATGCCATCGGGATGCAGCTTGAGCTGCTGCGCTTGACCAACATGCAGCGCGGCGACTTGACGACCGCGATCACGAATCTGGACGATGTGATCGGGGATATTCGGCGCTACATTCAAAATCTCAAGCTGCGCGACCGCATCGAGCAAACGTTGGGCGAATGCCTCACCGACATGACGCGCAAACTGATGCCGCCTGATGCGCTGGATGTGCAGATCGATGTGGGCGATGATCGCTTTCCGATGCCGCTGGCAAGGTTTGAAGCGGTGTGTCAAATGGCGAATGAGGCGATCAGCAACGCGGTGCGCCACGCCGACGCGCACACCCTGATTATTCGCGCGCAGCAAACGGATAGCCGTTTTACGCTGAGCATCCGCGATGACGGGCGCGGCTTTGATCCGAACGCGCAAAACCAAGAAGATGCAGGTTTAGGGCTGCGGAATATCGTCGAACGCGCGCGTTTGAACGGCGGCAGCGCGGCGATCACCAGCGCGCCGGGCGCTGGCACTGAGGTGGTGATTCAGATCGACGTGTGATCATCGTCATGCAAACAGCAGTACCATGCACTCCCCGAAATCGACTAGGCTTGAGGCAAAAGATTATGTAGCACGGTTTCCGGGAGGGAATGATCATGCTCGATCTCGACAAAATCACGGTCAAAGAATGGATGACAACACCGGTCTTGAGCATCCTGCCGGAGACACCGATCAGCACCGCGCACCAGATGATGAAGGAACACGGTGTGCGCCGCCTGCCTGTTGTGGCGGACGATCATGTCGTGGGCATCATCACGCTGGGCGATGTGCGCGAAGCCAGTCCATCACACGCCACTACCCTATCGATCTGGGAACTCAATTATCTGTGGGCGCAGCTTTCCGTAGCGAAAGTGATGTCGCGCCGCGTGCTGACCGTGTATCCCGATGATCCGATTCGTGCCGCCGCGCAGTTGATGCTCGACAAGAAGATCAGCGGGCTGCCCGTGATCGATCAGCAGGATAAGCTGATCGGCATCATCACCGAGTCGGATATTTTCCGCATGTTGATCGAAGCGCGCACACCCGTTGCTAATCAAGCCAACGGCTAAGCAGCGCGGAAGCACGTGTTTGCCTGTTTCGGGGGCGCAACCGCTGCGCCCTCAATTTTTAGTTGCGAACTCATGAGTGAGTGAAACCATGAATGTATCTGACATCATGACCGCTAAACCGCTGTCACTGCATCAAGATAGTCCGGTGCGGCAGGCACTTGATATGATGACTGAACATCACTGTCGTCACATTCCGATTTTGAATACTGAGGGGCAGCTTGTCGGCGTCGTCAGTGACCGCGACCTGCGAACCGCGCTGAATTCGCCGCATGTGCTGCACATGCGCTGGCAAGATGAACAGTTGATCGATACGCTGCGCGTGCGCACGATCATGACGCCTGCGCCGATTGTGATCGAACCCGACGCGCCCGCCGATGAAGCTGCCCGCTTGATGCTCGATCACCAGATCAGCAGCCTGCCCGTGATCTTGGGCGAAACGCTGGTAGGCATCGTCACCACGTCGGATGTGCTGGC
>JBGSRB010000281.1:0-2731 GCA_041737735.1 Anaerolineae bacterium
TGCTGGGCAGCACGCGAAACCCATTCAGCTTGGCGTGCTGCATGATGTTTTGCAGCATTTGACCGGGTCCGTAAAAAGCCGTGCCAAAGCTGATGATGGCGATGGTATCAGAACGATTGGTGACCAGACTGCGCGCCGCGCGATTCGGACGGTAGTTCAGCTCTTTGATCGACTGCAACACCCGTTTACGGGTTTCTTCAGCGACGTTGGCGTGATTGTTGATCACGCGCGACACCGTTTGATAAGAAACGCCCGAATACTTGGCGACATCGTAGAGCGTCACGGGTTTTTGCGTCGATTTCATAGCACGTTTACTCAACTCCATTAAATGTTGCGTTGGTTCAAACCGCCGAAAGCATCGAGTATAAAGCACACCACCCGCTGCCGCTGGATTACGCCGCGATCAGGTTACGGGTGATCGCTGCCTCAACCGCAACATGCCCTGACGATTAGTAAGCAGTTTTTGCAACCCCACGAAGGCGAACAACAACACGCCGATCATAATTTTAATCCACCACGGCGTGAGCGAACCATCCAACGTCAGATAAGTTTGGATCGTCCCCAACATCATAACGGCGATAAATGTGCCGATCACATAGCCCACGCCCCCGGT
The DNA here is from genome assembly GCA_041737735.1 of Anaerolineae bacterium. GTDB lineage: Bacteria > Chloroflexota > Anaerolineae > Aggregatilineales > Phototrophicaceae > Flexifilum. Next base: position 614 of record JBGSRB010000281.1, read on the forward strand.
CAGCAGCGTGCCGCCGATCACCACTGCCGCGATCACATCCAGTTCCAGACCAATGCCGATGGTTGAATCGCCGGATTGTTTCGACAGTGAAAGCACGATGCCCGCGAACGTCGCCAGAAAGCTGCTGAGCGCATAGACCAAGATGGTGGTGCGCGCCACCGGCACACCGAGCAGCAGCGCCGCGTCGGAATTGCCGCCCAACGCATACACATTGCGCCCAAAACGGGTGAAGTGCGCTAAGAAAATGCCGCCCACCAACACCAGCAGAAACATGCCCGCCGCGAATGTGAAGCGCCCGCGATCCGGAAAAATGTAGACCAGATCGGAAATTTGGTCGTACAGCGCGTTATCGATGCGGATCGAATCAGTGGACATCACATACGCCATGCCGCGCGCCAAAAACAACCCTGATAGCGTAACGATAAACGCGGGAATTTTGAAATAGTAAATGAGGAATCCCATCGTCGCGCCGAACAGCGTGCCAATCGACAGCATCAGGACGAAGGTCAGCAGCGGATCCCAGCCGTTGCGCCCGATCATCAAGGCGCAGAACACACCCGTGAACGCGATCACCGAGCCAACCGAGAGATCGATGCCGCCCGAAATGATCACGAAGGTCATGCCGATGGCGGCGATGCCCCAATAAGCGTTATCGCGCAGCAGGTTGCCCACCACGCGCGTTGATCCAAAACTAGAGAACTGCGAGTAAGCGAACAAATACATGACGATGAAGATCAAAAAGGTCATCAACAGCGGCACAAAGCGGGCTTTCATGCTGCTCGCCTCCTAGCAAATGATGTAATAAACCGTCTGAATTCGGGTGATTGCAGCAGCAGAACGGCTAAAATGACCACCGCTTTGACCACCAAGTTAGTCGTGGGGTGTAACGTGCTGACGTACAAGCCCACCAACATACTTTGGATGATCAACACGCCCACGACGCTGAGCGCCAGATAGAAGCGCCCGCCGAGTAGGGATGTGCCGCCGATCACCACCGCGAGAATCGCGTCGAGTTCCGAGAACAAGCCCGCCGTGTGCGGGTCGGCTGATTTCACTTCGCCCGCCACCATCATGCCCGCTACCGCCGCACACATGCCCGAAAGCACATACACGAACAGCTTGATCATGCGCGCCTGAATGCCGGCGTAGTAGCTGGCGCGGTCGTTCACGCCCACCGATTCGATCAGCAAGCCCAACGCCGTGCGCCGCACCAACAGCGTGACCACGATCAGCACCGCGATGGCGACATACACGGAAAACGGAACGCCAAACACCACGCCGCGCCCGATAAAAGCGAGCGTGTCGTTGGTGAACGTGGGCGATTGTCCGTTGGTGATCAGTTGGGCGACGCCGCGCCCCGCTACCATCAAGATCAGCGTAGCGATGATCGGCTGCAAGTCGAGAAAAGCGGCCAGTATCCCATTCCACAAGCCGCAGATCGCGCCCACGCCAATCGTGATCAGAATCACGAAGCCGGGCTGAAAGTAAAACTCGGTCGCGCCCGCCTCATAATTGCGGATCAACATCACGGCGGTCGCCGCGCAGATCGCCATCACCGCGCCCACCGATAAATCGATGCCTTTAATGGCGATGACCAACGTCATGCCCACCGCCAGCAGCATATAGGGCGCGGAATAATTCAGGATGTTGATCAGGCTGCCGACCAAACGATCATTGACCATACGAACTTCAAAAAAATTGGGCGAAATGCGCCAATTCACCAATAAGATGATCGCCAACGCTAGAAGCGTCCAGATCACCCGCGAGTCGGCGCGGATCGCGTTGGGTAAGCGCAGCCTGCTTGTGGTGTTCCGCCCCGCCTGAACCTCTTGCTGTTCCCAAGCCATTATTCCCTCTTAAGCATGTTTAATGCTGGCTGCTGAAGGCGTTAGTTCGCCGCAATCGCCTGCATGATGTTGGTTTCGTTGATCGCGCTGCCTTCCAGTTCTTGCAGCTTTTTGCGGTCGCGCAAAATCACCACGCGATCACTGTAATCGACAATTTCCGCCAGTTCCGACGAAATAATCAGCATGGCTTTGCCTTCGCGCGCCAGCCGCTTGATGATCTGGATGATTTCAGCGTGAGCGCCCACATCAATGCCGCGCGTCGGTTCGTCGA
>JBGSRB010000291.1:0-1902 GCA_041737735.1 Anaerolineae bacterium
GTGGAATTTGTGAGTCGTTTGTTCATCGCGCGCGCTTTGAACGTGGATACGGGCGCGATCATCGACCACCAGCGCGGATCACTGGAACGCGAACGCGCGCGCTTGCTCGACGAACGCGCCGCGGCTGCGTCCGCGATGGAAACCCTAATGCTCGATTTCGTGATCGCGCAGATCGACGCTGTGCTGACGTGGATCGCGGGGATTGATGCTGACTAGTCATAACCGAGAGGATGCCCCAATGACCAATTTTCGCCGCTTGACCCTGATCGCCGCCCTGCTGCTGACGCTTGCCGTCGGCATGGTCAGCGCGCAGGATGCGCCCTTCACCCTGCAAGCCGACCCCGATTTGCAGCCCGCCGTCAGCGCGTTGTATACCGCGCTCTATGCCGCCGAACCCACCTTCGTTGACATCAACGCTGATCTGCTCGCTACGCGCGGTGCAGCCGTGCTGCTGCCTGCGGGGGCATATGTACCGCACTTTCTCGCCGATGCCTTCTTCATCCTGCCAAGCGCAAACAGCGCCGCCGCCGAATTTGTCGACTTCGCTGTGTCGCCCGACGGACAGCAAGTGTTGATCGACGGCGGCTTTTTGCCCGCCAGCGTCACCATCATTGATCAAGCGGGCAACGAGCGCGCAATTCCGCAGCCCGTGCGCCGCGCGATCTCACCTTACAGCTTAGCGACCTATCTGGTGTATGGCGTCGGTGCGGCGGATCGTCTTGTCGCCGCCAACTATCTGGGCGCACGCTCGCCTGAAGGCGCGGCACGCATGGAAGCCATCGACGCGCGTTTCCCCGAACTCAGCGCCTACACCATGACGCAGCGCGAGATCAACATCGAAGAAGTGGCAGCGCTCGCGCCCGATGTGATCTTCGCCAGCGCGCGCTCCCAGTGGCTCGATCCCGTGGCGGAACTCGGTATTCCGGCGGTGCTGTTTCAGGGTGAATCGCCCGAACTGCTGCGCGAATCGATGCGGATCGCCGGGCAGATTTTTGGTCCCGACGCCGCCGCCCGCGCCGAAGCGTGGATCGCCTACTACGACGGCATCTATGAGCAGGTAAGCCTGCAAACCGCCGATCTCGCGCCTGAAGATCGCCCGCGTGTGCTGCTGATCGGTGAAGACGCCCTGCGCGTGATCAGCGGTGAGATGTATCAAACCGACATCATCGAAGCGGCGGGCGGCGTTTCGGTCAGCGCGGAACTCGCAGGCTCGTGGAACGACGTGAACCTTGAGCAGGTGCTGCTCTGGAATCCCGATGTGATCATCATCGTGCCGTATGGCGATGTGAGCGTCGCCACCATCACCGACAGCCCCGAATGGGCGGTGATCGACGCCGTGAGCAGCGGGCGCGTCTACAAAATGCCCAGTTGGGTTGCTCCGTGGGATACGCCCGTGCCGGATTCAGTCTTAGGCATCATCTGGTTGGCGCAAACCCTGTTCCCTGATCTTGTCGATCTCGATTGCGGGCTGGAAGCGGTCACCTTCTTCGAGACCTTTTACGATCACGCTGTGCCAGCCGCTGAAGTCACGGCGGTATGCGCGTCCTAACGCTGCGTGAGTGGTGGCAAGGGGCGTCACGTCGGATCAGAGGGCGTGACGCCGCCTATGCCGCGCTGCTGGCGCTGCCCTTCGCGCTGATCATCCTCTCGTTGATGCTCGGCTTGTACGGGATCAGCGTCGAGCATGTGACGCGCGCGCTCTTATCGCCGCTGTTTCCGTCGCTGGCGGATAGCGTCCCCACGACCGAAGTCACGCTGGTGTTACGCATCCGTCTGCCGCGCGTGTTAGCCGCCGCGCTGATCGGCGCAGCACTGGCGAGCGCGGGCGCGGCATTTCAGGGCATTTTTAAGAATCCGCTGGTCGATTCCAACCTGCTCGGCGTCACATCGGGCGCGGGTTTC
>JBGSRB010000334.1:0-3565 GCA_041737735.1 Anaerolineae bacterium
CGTCACGCCGTCGCACATGCTGCATCAGGCGCTGCGCGATCTGCGCCCTGATCTGGCGGTGCTGCCCAACGCGCTCGATCTCACGCCTTATGCGTGGCGTGAGCGCACCCAACCCGCGCCGCGCATCGCATGGTTGCGCGCGATCCATTCGATGTATGCGCCGCAGATCGCGGTCGAAGCTGTCGGCTTGCTCAGCGCCGACTTGCCCGATCTTCAGCTCGACCTTATTGGACCCGTCAAAGAGAACGGCGCACTCGAACAGGTGCAGGCGGCGATCACGCGCTGGAAGTTGGCGGATCGCGTGCGCGTGGTTGGCGCGATTCCGAAGGCGGATGTCCCCGCGACGCTGGCGGGTTATGACGTGTTCCTCAACACGACGACGATTGAAAGCTTCGGCATGTCGGTGCTGGAAGCGGCGGCGGGCGGCATGTGCATCGTTACGACGACGGCGGGCGAACTGCCGTATATCTGGACGCACGAACACGACGCGCTGCTCGTTCCCCCGAACGACGCCCAAGCCACCGCAGACGCGATCCGCCGCCTGCTGACCGATCCGGCGCTGGCGGCGCGCTTGAGTATCAACGCGCGGCAAACCGCCGAACGCTACACATGGACAAGTGTGCTGCCGCAGTGGGAGTCGTTGTTAGCGCGTGTTCAGTCCGCCGCGCGTTGAGAAATCAGAACGATATCAGCCATACAGCCATAAGCGAAACCCGGCTGTTTCTGAACGCAGTGCTATATCGACTGTAGCGCGAGTTGTAGCGTTTAATAGATCGGGCGCAACATCAAAAGCGCCGCCCCACAAAATACTAGAGAAAATCCGTTCCCACACATTGCCGCTGAGATCGCGCGCGCCCACCCATGATGTGCCGCTCGGACGACTGCCGACCGACGCGGGACGACCATTGGCGTTTTCAGCGAAAACAACGTTATCTGCCCTGAACTCGTTGCCCCAGGGATACAACCAACCGTCAGGGCCGCGCGCGGCATACTGCGACTGGCGTTCAAGGGTCTGCCCCCAACGCAAACCCGTCTGCGCGGAAAGCCATGCGATATAAGCTTCGATTTCATAAAACGACACGCCGACCACAGGTTGGTTATCGTTGTTGAAATCGCTGTCGTCCCAGTAGGCGGGTTGCTCGATGTTATTGGTCGTGCGCCATGACCAACCAGGCGAAGTCCAGTAAGTGCTGTTGATATAGCCCCCCTCATCAACAAAACGACGGAACTGCGCGTTGGTCACTTCGTCACGCCCGATCCAGAAGGGCTGGTTGAAGCATTCTTCGCCGATTTGGGTTTCATTGATCATTATATCAAAACACCCGACTGGAACCAGCATCATAGTGATGCCGCCAAATTCATACGCAAACGGTGTCCAGTCAGCGTTGGCAAAGACAAAATTGTTTGCGCGTTCCCACGCTGCTTGCACGGCGGAGTCACTCAGGATAGCGGCGGCGGCGTTTTGTGTAGGCGTGACGGTGACCGAAGGTTGCGGTGTGACGGTGAGCGAAGGTTGCGGTGTGTTTGTCGGCGTCACAAGCTGCACCAGCGCGGTGCTGATCCACCCTTCAGTCCCACTTCCCAGCCGCACCCGAATCCAATCGCGCGCGGCGCTAAAACCCAACACTGGCAAGCGCTCACCAACGCTTACCGAACTGATGATTGCGCTGTCGGTACTGGGATTGGCGCGCACATTGACATTGCTGGCACTGGTGACGATGGCAAATTGTCCAGCGCTCGCAGGCGTAGCAACGGTGGTCGCCGCGCGCGCGGTTACATCCAAGAGCTGCATTGCCCCGCCTGTGGCAGCGATAAACGTGGATTGTTGATCCGCGCTGATCGTTGGTATAACGCGCGTCGCGGGCGCGTCAGAGGGCGATGGCGTGGCGGATGCAGTGGGCGTGGCTGACAGCCGCCTCAGCGTTGCCTGTGCAGCAGCTTCATTGGTGGCAGCAACGCGCGCGGCTTGGGTAGCGCTGGCAAAGGCGGCGATCTGCGCGGTTTGAGTTTGTGCTTCGGATGTTTGCAGGGCATGAGCGGTTCCCAAAAGCTGCATGGCGCTCAGCGCTGATGAACCGCCGTTGCCTGCTTGTGTTCCAGTGGCGGAGGACGCAAAATTGTTCAGTAGAGTCAGCATCAATGCCAGAATCAGCCCGCCGATCACAGTGACGATGATACCTACAAGTAGTTGTCGCCCAAGACCTTCGCTGCGCCCGCGCTCGGTGATGGAGGGAAGTGTCACCGGATCAGGCAGCAAAGGTGGCAGATCAGAACGCGGCGTTTGCGTCAGTTTGTTGATGGCGCGCCCCAATTCCAGCAGCGCGTTATTGCTCAAGCCGCCGGAAAGATCGATCCAGCTGAGGCGCGCCAGCGCATCCGGAACTTTAACGCCGCTCTCCAACTTGATGGGTAAAACGCGCTGATGAACGCGCCGCGCTTCTTCGAGTTCGGCAAGGCAATAAGGCGAGCTAAGCGAACGTTTGCTCATCACGTAAATAAATACATCTGCCCAGCTAATGCGGTCGGTGATCTCTTTCCACCACACTTGCCCACCGTAGAAGTTTTCATCCCACCACACGGTTTCGGGGTCGTAAGCACGCCTAAGGTATTCAACGATTCGTTTAACTTTAGGTTTGTTGGAACGACTATAGCTTACGAAAATGCGCGTCATCGCAATAGATTTTCCTTCTCTTGAAAAGAACGCTAAAACTATAACATGGTGCTGCAACTTTCACACGTAAGATCATTAACGTGTTTCTTTAAAGTGATCTGTCTGCCCAAGCGCCGCCGCCCGTGTTAAAATGGCGTGCGAGTGAGAGGACACAACCATATGCGGCGGATCATCCTGCTGATTAGCTTAATTGTCATGTTGGGCGCGCTGGTTGCGCTGGATCGCACCGCCGCCGATTGGGGACATTACATCGTTAGCGGCGACGCGGGCGCGCTGCTCTACGCGGCGGCGTTCGACGGCGATGCGGATACAGGCTTCAACGCCGATTGGCAGCAGTACCCCGGCTTACTCTCGGCGGGCGTGCGTGCTAGCGCGCTGCACATCGAGATCGATCAACTGGATGCGGGCGTGTTCTCGACTTCCGCGCCGTTTTACGCCGACTTTGATTTGCGCGTGCGCGCGCGCGCCGTATCGGGTCCGCTCGATAACGCTTACGGCGTGATCTTCCGCGCCCACGACCGCGATAACGAGACCTTCGCGGACGACAGCTACTATGAATTTCTGATCAGCAGCGACGGCTACTACCGCGTGGCGCAGGTGGTCGCGGGCGATCTGCGCGTGATCAGCGATTGGATCGAGTCGGATGTGATCAACCTTGGCTTGGACGCGCCTAATGATCTGCGCGTGCTGGCGCAAGGGAACACCTTCACGTTTTACATCAACGATCAGCGCGTGCCGCTGTGCATCCCCGACGATCCCGATGCGCTCAGCACCTTTTTCAATGGCGAGTGCATCGGCGGGACGCTGCACACCACGCTGACCGACGACGCCATCCCCGTCGGGCGGGTGGGCGCGGCGGCGCGTTCGTTTCTGGATGAGTCGGCGAGCGCGGTG
>JBGSRB010000353.1:0-1649 GCA_041737735.1 Anaerolineae bacterium
GCCGCGCTCGATAGCACGCCGATCCCGACGACCACGCCGCTGCCCTCGATCCTCGAAGTGGCGGGGACGATGGCGTACACCGTGCGCGAAAACGGACAAACCGACATCTGGGCGCTTCCGGTGGGCAGTCGCCAGCCGATCCGCCTGACCAACGATCCAGCTGACGAGCGCGATCCGGCGTTCAGCCCCGACGGACGGCGCATCGCTTACGCCGGACGGCGCGACGGCAACTGGGAACTTTACATCTACGATTTGACCGACGGCACGACGCAGCGCATGACCTATGATCCGGCGTTTCAGGGCAACCCATCGTGGAGCAGCGACGGCGCATGGTTAGCCTATGAGCAGTATCAAGATGACGCGCATCTCGATATTTTCGTGCTGCGCGTCGATGGCGCGCAAGCGCCCATTCGCCTGCCGTCGAACTCGACCTCGCCCGATTATGCCCCCGCGTGGAGTCCCGATGGGCGGCGGATCGCGTTCGTCTCGCTGCGTGATGGCAATCAAGATATTTACCTGTTCTCGTTCGATGATCAAAGCGTGGTCAATGTCACGCGCACGCCGCTGCGCGATGAGGATCATCCCGCGTGGAGTCCGGATGGTCGCTTTCTCGCCTACAGCGCGCTCGACGCCGGACAAGAGAAAATTTTCGTGATCGACGTGGATAATCCCGACGCGGGCGCGCAGGTGATCAATCGCGGGCGTGCGCCTACGTGGTCGCCCGATGGATCGGCGGTCGTCGGCGCGGTCGATACCATCGACGGCACGCAGATGATCGTCAATCCGTTCGCGGGCGCGAGTGTGGGAACGGGCATTATCCCCGCGCCGCGCGGCGCCACCGCGCCCACATGGACGCGCACGACGCTACCCACATCGTTGGTCAACAGCGGCGGATTGCCGCCCGCGATCCGCGAACCGTTATATGTGGAAGATGAAGAACGCCGCCCAATTGATCCGCCGTTCCGTTTGAGCGCCATCGCCAATGTCACGGTGGACACCGCCGTGCTAAGCGACCGCGTGAACGATTCTTTTAGCGCGCTGCGCGTCGCCGTCAATGATCAAGCGGGCTGGGATGTTCTGGGCAGGCTGGATGATGCTTTCTGGCGCATTGAGCGTCCACCGCAACCCGGCGAAGAACGCCGTAACTGGCTGCTGACCGGGCGCGCGTTCTCGATGCAGCGTGGTTCGATTGCGGGTTTTCCGCCGCCGCTGGAAGTCGTGCGTGAGGACATCGGCATTGATACGCTCTGGCGGGCGTTCGTGCGCGTCTCGGATGACGCCCAAACCGGTCAGTTAGGCGAACCGCTGCGCCAATTCCCGTGGGATTTCGCCGCACGCACCGGGGGCGATGTTCAAGCCTATGATGCGGGCGGGCGCTTGCGCGGCATTGTTCCCGCTGGCTATTACATCGACCTGACGCAGATCGCCGCCGATTACGGGTGGGATCGCGTGCCTGCGGGTTCCGACTGGCGTGCTAACTCGAATACGATCTATTACTGGTCTTTCCGCAAAACGAGCGGCTTGGGTTGGTACGAAGCCATGCGCGAAATTTACACCGAAGCGCAGTTAGGCGGCTTTGCGCCCACGCCGATCCCCGGTGATGCGCCGCGTCCGACCGCGCCACCGTTGGAGATCGTGCCGTCGGTGCT
>JBGSRB010000365.1:0-12739 GCA_041737735.1 Anaerolineae bacterium
CGCCCCAAGCGGCGGAAACCTTCTTCGATGTCCTCAGGCTTCTGCACGCCCATGTTGATGCGTAAAAAGTGACTGCCCGCGCCGTTGGTGTGAAACACACTGCCGATGGCATACGCGACGCCCATCTGAATGGCGCTGATGTAGAGTTCGGCAGCAGTGGGACCCGTTTTGGGAAGCTGCACCCACAGATAAAATCCGCCCTGCGGCACATTCCAGCGGGAACCGGGCGGCAGATAGCGCGCGGCGGCTTGCAGGGCGATGTCGCGGCGGCGGCGCAGTTCGCGGTTATTGCGCTCAAGCTGCTGCGCCAGCACACCACGCTCCAGCAGCAAATGAATCGCGCGCTGATTCAACCCGGGCGTGGAAATATCCGCCGCCTGCTTCACGCGCACCAAGCGATCATAATACGCGCCGCCCGCGATGATGTAACCGATCCGCAAGCCGGGCAGCAGATTTTTCGTGAAGCCGCTCGTGTGGATCACGATTCCCGTGTCATCGAGCGCTTTCAGCGGCGGCAGCGACTCGCCTTCAAAGCGGAATTCGTGATAGACGCCATCTTCCAAAATCGGAATTTTGTACTCGTTTGCCAAGTTCAGCAGTTGGCGGCGGCGATGCAGCGGCATGACCTTGCCCGACGGGTTATGGAATGTCGGCATAACATAGATCAGCTTGGGGCGGTGGTCGATGATGTAATTTTCGAGCTTATCCAGCCGCATTCCGTCATCTTCCATGCCGATGCCGTGAATCTGCACGCGGCGCGTGCGCGCAATGTCGATCATGCCCAAGTACGTCGGGTTCTCGGTGACGATGATCTCGCCTTCGGTCAGCAGCGCTTGCACCACCAGATCAATCGCTTGCTGCGTGCCACCCGTGATCAAGACGCTGTCGGCGCTGCATTGAATCCCCAAGGCGCTCACATAATCGCGGATGGTGGCACGCAGCGGCGCATACCCTTCGGGCATCTCGTAACCCAAAGCGCGCGCGCCGTCGCGGTCGATCACGCTGTTAAGCGCATCGCGCAAGTGCTGCACGGGGAAAAATTCAATCGGCGGCGCGCCATTGCTGAAATTGATGATGCCTGATTTTTTGGCAAGGCGCATCATCTCGCGAATGGAACGGTCGGGCGCGGTGGGAATCTCGATGGTCTGTGCGATATGCTGCAAACCATTACGCGGCGCGTCCATTTCAGCGCCCGCCGCGCGATCCCCGGCGACGAAAGTACCGCGTCCGGCGTGGGCGCTCAGAAAACCTTCAGCACGCAGTTCAGCGTAAGCATTCACCACACTGATGCGGCTGATGTTCAACTGACGGGCGAGATCACGGCTGGCGGGCAGGCGTGTGCCAGCCCCAAGCGATCCACTTTCGACCTGCAAGCGGATGTGGCGGATGAGCTGGCGATAAATCGGTTCTTCACTATCGCGCTCAAGCGGGATAGACAATTTTGAGGCAAACATTGTCGGCTCCACAATGAAAAGATGATGCGTCTCACGCTAACATGTTGACACATGATTGGATAGCGCCATTGTAATCCATTTTGGCTATAAGGGTAAAGCAGCAAAAATCAAACATTTATTTCCGAATTTTTTGTCAAGAAGCCCAGCGCACACCACATTTCACAACCCACATACGACTATAATTATGTTAGGCATCATCAAACATCGCTGACGAGCAATGTCGCCCAGCAGCACATTGAAGGAAAGAACGAACCTATGGCTACTGCAGCACCAGCAGTTGCACGGCGCTACGAATTACAGCATAAGCTCGGTCAAGGTGGCATGGGTGAAGTATACGCCGCATTCGACCGCCTCACCGGAATCCAAGTGGCGCTCAAACGGGTGCTGCACATGCAACCGCTGACCATGCCCCCCACCGATTCGCGCGATGTGCGCCGCACATTAGCGCACGAGTTTCGCATCCTCACAGCGCTGCGTCACCCGCATATCATCAACGTGTTGGATTACGGCTTCGACGCCGAGCGCCAGCCCTATTACACCATGACGCTGATGGAAGGCGCGCGCCCGATCACCGAAGCCGCGCGCGCCTTTACATCCGCACAGCGCGGACAAGCCTTCGCGGATATGCTGCAAGCACTGGCATATTTACACCGACGCGGCATTCTGCACCGCGATCTCAAGCCCGCCAACATTCTCGTCGATGCCACCGACTGCGTGAAACTGCTCGATTTTGGGTTGGCAGCGCATGAACGCGCAAGTGGTTCGACCGGCACGCTGGCATACATGCCGCCGGAAATTCTGCAACAGCGCGGCGCCACGCCGCAAAGCGATCTGTTCTCGTTGGGCATCATCGCTTATGAGTTGTTCGCACAGCGCCATCCATTTGCTGATGTCAGCACCGATAAGCTGATCGAGAACCTACTGCGCGCTGAACCCGATTACGACGCGCTTCCCCCGCAATTGCGCCCGATCATCTTACGTTTGATGATGAAAGACCCATTAGCGCGCTATCCCGATGCGGAAAGCGCCCTGAGCGATCTCGCCGCGCTGAGCGCTGACCCGATCACGATTGAGGACGCCAACGTGCGCGAAAGTTTTCTGCAAGCGGCGCGTTTCATCGGGCGCGAAACCGAGTTAAATCAGCTAACGGGGGAACTTGAACGCATCATCGACAACGCCGATCACACGCCCGCTGGAGCAGCCTTTTTGATCGAAGGCGAGTCGGGCGTGGGCAAATCACGCTTGCTTGAGGAACTGCGAACGCACGCGCTGATCAACGGTGTGCTGGTGCTGCGTGGGCAGTGCATCGCGGGAAGCAGCACGCCATTTGAATTGTGGCGTGATGTGCTGCGCCGCCTGCTGCTGGAACACGACATCAACGATGTGGAAGCGGGCGCGCTGCGCGAAATCATCCCCAATATTGGCGAATTGTTGGGGCGCGACGTTCCCAGTTTGCCCAGCCTCGACGTGATCTCGGCGCGCAACCGTGTGATCGACACGATCTTAATGCTGTTCCGCCGGCACAACCAACCCACCCTATTGATTTTGGAAGATTTGCACTGGGGGTTGGAAAGTTTGATCCCGCTGCGGCGCTTGCTCGAACAATTGACGAACCTGCCGCTGATGATTGTAGGCAGTTATCGCACCGAAGAAGCACTGACCTTACCATCACAGCTTCCGCAAATGCAGCGTTTGCCGTTAGAACGCTTGACGCCCGCTGAAGTCGCCGCGCTGAGCGAAGCGATGATCGGCTCAGCGGGCGCACAACAATACATCGTCAATTACCTGCACAAGCAAAGCGAAGGCAATGTGCTTTTCTTGATCGAAGTTATTCGCGCGCTAGCGGATAATGCGGGCAATCTAGGGGGAATTGGCACGAAAACGCTGCCCTCGAATGTGTTTGCAGGGGGCATCGCGCGCATCGTCGCGCGCCGTTTGGCACGTCTGCCCGCCGAAGCCGCGCCCGCTCTACAACTGGCAGCCTTAGCGGGTCGCAGCATCGATGAGAAATTATTGGCGCATCTGGTGGGCGAACATGCCGAACGCTGGCTGCAAGCGGGTATTGATGCGGCGATTTTCGAAATGGTGGATGGTCATTGTCGCTTCGCGCATGACCGCCTGCGGGATGCCATCATCGCCACGATCGATCCGTCTGATCTGCCTGATCTGCACCGCCGCATCGCCGAGGGGTTAGAGGCGCTGTATCCCGAAACCAGATTGATCGCTTCCGCGTTATGTGAACATTGGCACGCCGCCGGTGATGCGGAAAAAGAGGCTTTCTACGCAGCGATTGTCACCGATCAACGCTTCAACTTGGGCATTCTGAGCGAAGCCCAATATATGCTGGAACGCGCCTTAGCGCTGCAACCGCAAAATCTTCAAGTTCAGTTGACGCTGTATAAACTGGCGGGCGGCATCTATTACGACTTGGGCAAGCCTGACATCAGCACCGAATATTATGGGCTGCTGCTGCGTTTAGCGCGCTCGCTTAATGAGGGGGAACTCGAAGGCGCAGCGTTAGAAGGCTTGGGCAGCGCCGCCTATCAAGTCAGCGATTTTGACGCCGCCCGCACTTGGTTGGAAGACAGTTTACGCTTGCGCCGCAGCATCAACGATCAACGCGGCAGCAGCAGCAGCCTGAATTGGCTCAGCGTGCTGCACCGCTTTCGGGGCGATTACGACGCCTCATGGGAAGCCCTGCAAGAAAGCCTCAAATTGCGCCGCGCCATCAATGATCAAATGGGCATTGCGCGCAGTTTGTATCAAATGAGCATCCACGCGCGTAATCGCGGTGCATTTGCCGAAGCCATTGAATATTTGCACGAAGCCAGTCATTTTCGACGCGCCGCCGCCGATGGACGCGGTTTAGGCGACGATCTGAATAATTTGGGGCTTTGTTATCTGTTGATGCACGATTATGCGCGCGCGCGCACCGCGCTAAATGAAGGCTTGCACACCCGCGAAACCAGTGACAATCAACGCGGCATCGCCAGCAGCCAAAACTCGTTGGGCGATCTCAATATGGCAGAAGGCAATTATGGCGCGGCGATCCGCTCATATGGTTCGGCATTAGGCATCTGGCACAAAGCGCAAGATCGCTGGAACATCGCCAACAGCTACGCCAGCTTGGGCTATGTACAGGCGCGCATGGGCGAAGTGCTGTCAGCACGTTTTCACCTGTCCACCAGTTTGGCGCTGGCGCGCGAAATTTCCGCCGCGTTCATCATCTTGAAAGTGCTGATCGGCTTCGCGCTGCTGGCACTGCATGATGGTCAGCCGGAACTGGCGGCGCTGCTGCTTGGCGGTGTTGAGCAACACCCCGCCATGACCGCGCAACTTCAGCAGATTTACTTTGCGCCCGTTAGCACAGCGTTCGATCTCGACGCATACGCTGCCGAGTATGCGTTGGGCGCGCAGTCGGATTTAGAAGCGCTGGCAGCGTTGGAGTTTGTGCAGCGCGAAGCGTGATATGATCGGGTTGTTTGAATGATGTGATGAGGCATATAGCAATGACAACACGTGATCACCTTGCCGTTGATGAAGTCGCTTTCACCCCCGGCGGGCGCATTGTGGCTGCAAACACACCGCTTCAGGTGTATCTGGATCAATACGCCGATAAACATTGCGAATATGTGGAAGGATTCGTCATCCAAATGTCGCCCGCAGGCTTAGAACATAACCGCTTGATTTACTTTTTGCATCATCTGTTACAAGCCTATCTAAGTCGCCAGCGCGTTGGACAGGTGATCGGTCAACCCTTTGTGATGAAGCTTCCCCCCTTTCCGAATCGTCGCCGCGAGCCAGATGTGATGGTGGTCTTGAATGAACACAGTGATCGCATTGAAGCCACGCAGCTTAACGGCACAGCCGACATTGTGATTGAGGTTGTGTCCTTGGAAAGTGTAGGACGCGATTACGGTGAGAAGTTCGTAGAATATGAGCAGGGCGGCGTGCGCGAGTATTGGATTATCGACCCAATTCGTAAGCAGGCGCGTTTTTGCCGCTTAACCGAAATGGGCATCTATCAGGATGCGGGTGTGCCTGAAGGTATTTACAGCACGCCTCTGCTGCCTGATTTTCAATTGGAAATCGAACTGTTGTGGCGCGAGGTGCTGCCCGAACCCGAAGTTATCATTGCACTGGTTAAAGCGATGTTGGGTGAAAGCTAAATCACGGTGAGGGACAGCGCTGCGCCGCCCCCCACCCGCTGCTGCTCAATTACGCAATCGTGACGTTCTCGTTGAGATACACATCCTGAATGGTGTGCAAAAGCGCCGCGCCTTCGCTCATCGGGCGTTGGAACGCCTTACGCCCGCTGATCAAGCCCGTGCCACCCGCGCGCTTGTTGATCACCGCCGTGATGACAGCTTCGGCAAAATCGTTCGCGCCGCTGGCGCCGCCGCTGCTGATCAGCCCCGCACGCCCCATGAACCCATTGGCAACTTGATAGCGTGTTAGGTCAATCGGATGATCGCTGGTTAACTGGCTGTAGATGCGCTCATCCAGCTTGCCATACGATGAGTCGCCCGTGTTCAGTGCTTTGAAGCCGCCATTGTTCGTCGGTAGCTTCTGCTTGAGGATGTCGGCTTCGATGGTCGCACCCAGATGATTTGCCTGCCCCGTGAGGTCGGCGGAAGCTTCATAATTCGTGCCGTTGACCTTAAAGCCCGGATTGCGCGTATAGCACCACAGCACAGTTGCCATGCCCAATTCGTGCGCCAGAGCGAACGCCTGTGCCACTTCGACCAATTGGCGTGTGCTTTCGTCCGAGCCGAAGTAGATTGTCGCGCCGATCGCGACCGCGCCCATCTCATGCGCCTGCTTGACCGAACCGAACATCACCTGATCGAACTTGTTCGGGAATGTCAGCAGTTCATTATGGTTGATCTTGACGATGAATGGAATTTTGTGCGCGAATTTGCGCGCCACCATCCCCAACACGCCAAAGGTGGACGCAACCGCATTACAGCCGCCTTCAATTGCCAGCCGCACGATATTTTCCGGGTCAAAATAAGCGGGATTAGCTGCAAACGACGCTCCCGCCGAGTGTTCGATGCCCTGATCGACGGGCAAAATCGACAGATAACCTGTGCCAGCCAAACGCCCATGATTGAACAGTGTTTGCAAGTTGCGCAGCACGCGCGGGCTGCGATCTGAGTGGTAATAGACGCGATCGACAAAATCGGGACCCGGCAGATGGAGTTGATCGCGCGCGATGGTGGTCGATGTGTGGTTCAGCAGGGAATCCGAGTCAGCGCCCAGATACTCAACAATCTTGTCTAAGGTGGTGGAAGTGGCAGTCGCCATATACATTTCTCCTTCAGAATGGAACTTCATGCTTGCGGTTCACGGGTTGCAGTATACCATCGCACGCGCACAAACGCATGGCATGAAAACACGTGCTGAACGTCACACACGCGGATGCTCCCAAGTCATTCAGCATATGAACGTAATTGCCCATATACTCATATTATCGCGCTCACTAGGGATAAGCTGAGATCATGCTATGAACCATATCTTCATCAGCTACAGCCGCCAGAACAACGACTATGCGTCGGCGCTGGCGAATCGGTTGCTGGCGGAAGGCTTCGATGTGTGGATCGATGATCGCATCGATTACGGCGATGATTGGTGGCAGACCATCGTCAAGGCGATCCGCGAATGCGCGGCGTTCGTTGTGATCATGTCGCCCGACTCGGATGAGTCGCGTTGGGTGCAGCGCGAAGTGACCATCGCCGACGAACTGCGTAAGCCGACCTATCCCCTGCTGCTGGCGGGCGATGTAATCAACAGCAAAAACTGGATGATCTACGTCCGCACGCAGTATATCGACGTGACCGACGGCAGCCAGCCCCATGCCGCCTTTTACGATGATCTCGCGCGCCATGCACCTCGCGCCCCGCAGCCCGGTCATCTGGTGACGCAAGACGAAGGCGCCGCTGTCAACGAACCAGCCCCGATCGTGATCGCGCTGTCTGCACCTGTCACCACCGCGCTCAGCGTACCTGCTGCTATTCCGCGCGCCGCGCAGGGCAGAGTGCGCGCTGCCGCCATCATCGGTGCGCTGCTCGTGATCGTCGTGCTGATCGTGCTGCTCACGCGCACCGATCCCCCTGCCGTTGTCACCGCGCCGACCCTCACCCCTAGTCCCAGCATGTCACCGACAAGCGCACCGATCACGCCCACAGCGACCAGCAGCGCGACACCCACGCCGATTCCCACCAGCGGCGCACAATCAGCGCTGTATCCCGCGCCGCTGGCAAATTATGATCTTGTGCGCGCCTTTAGGCTCACTGAACCTGTCAATCTGGGCTGGAGTTTAGCCGCCGACACGGGCGAACCCGTGCGCGCGGGTCCCAATGGCGGCGAGGTCAATTGGACGCTAGTCTGCACTAACTGCACGCCTGAACAGCCCAGCACCATTTCACAGGGGCTTGCGCTCAATGATGCAAGCGTGTTCGGTGATATCGGGTGGGGCTTTGGCTATGGCACATTGACCGTGATCATTTATGACGACCAACAGCTTCCGATTGCAACGAAAAATCGCATCGCGGCGGCTTTCGACACCAACGACGCGCCGATTTATGTCCATTGTCTGTATGCACATTTGGCTGAAATCAGGACGGCAGAGAGCGAGATACTCGAACCTGACCAGATTTTCGCCACCGTGGGCAGCACAGGCGCAGCAACTGGATCATTTTTGCATCTGGAATGCCGCTGGTCAGCGCAGCGTTCAGACGTCACATGGACGCAATTAAGCGCGAATGTGTTCGATCCGGCGTGGTTGTTCACGCTTGAACCGGCATAGGCACAACCCTCAGGCGCGGTATACTCGGTGTTTCCGATCAGCATACTGACAATAGGTGATCATGAACGCACTGCCTTTCGCGCTGCCCGGCACATTTTATCGTGGCAATCTGCACACCCACTCGACGCGCAGCGACGGACGCCTCGCGCCCGAAGCCGTGTGCGCCTACTATCGCGATCACGGTTACGACTTCATCGCGCTGACCGACCATTTCATGGAACGCTTCGGCTATCCCATTACGGACACCACGCCCTATCGCACGGAAACGTTCACGACGCTGTTGGGCGCGGAATTGCACGCCCCTCAAACGCTCTATGGCGAACTGTGGCACATTCTCGCGGTCGGGCTGCCGTTGGATTTTCCGCGTAACCTGCCCGATGAAACTGGCGTCGAACTGGCAAACCGCGCGCTCGACGCGGGCGCGTATGTCGCCGCCGCACATCCGGCATGGTACGCCCTGAGTGAGGACGACGTGATCGCGCTCGGTGATCGCGTGCAAGCCATCGAGACGATCAACGGCATTTCCGCCGATCACAATGATCGCATCGATAGCTGGTACATGCTCGATGCGCTGCTGGCGCGCGGGCATCGTTATCACGCCATCGCCACCGACGACGCCCACTTCAAAGAGGGCTTCAACGACACCCTGCGCGGGTGGGTTCACGTGAAAAGCCAAGCGCTGACACCCGAAGCCCTGCTCGACGCGCTCAAAGCCGGACACTTCTACAGCAGCACGGGACCCGTGATCCACGATGTGCAGATCACCGACGACAGCGTGATCGTGCATTGTTCGCCCGCTCAAGCTGTATTTGTCACCGGACGCGGCGCACGCGCCAGTCATGTGCATGGCGGCGGCATCACCCGCGCGGAACTGACCCTGCGTCGCTTGGAAAACCCGACCTACATGCGCATCACCGTGCGCGATGTTCACGGTGGGCGCGCGTGGACAAACCCGATCTGGTTGAACGGCGACTAAACGCGCCATAACACGCCCGTAAATCGACGTGTATAATCACGCGCGTGGTCACTTACCAAGGGCAAAGAAGCGAAAACGATGACAATCAAACAAACCTTGCTCGACAAACTGAATCAGCGCAGCGCCAAGATCGGCGTGGTCGGCTTGGGCTATGTCGGGCTGCCGCTGGTGGTCGAATTTGCTGAAGCGGGCTTCACCGTCGTGGGCATTGATGTCAGCGCGCAAAAAGTTGACATGATCAATCGGGGCGAAAGTTATATCCCCGATATTCCGACCGAACGCTTAGCGCCGTTGGTGGCAGCGGGCAAAGTGTGCGCGGATACGTCTTACGCCGCGCTGCGCGACGCCGACGCCGTGAGCATCTGCGTGCCGACGCCGCTGCGTAAAACCAAAGACCCGGATATGTCGTTCGTGATCGATGCGGTCAACAGTGTGGCGGAAGTGGCGCACGCGGGAATGCTGCTTGTGCTGGAAAGCACCACCTACCCCGGCACCACCGATGAGATCGTGCGCCCGACGATTGAGGCACGCGGCTTCACCCCCGGCGAGGATATTTTCATCGCCTTTTCGCCCGAACGCATCGACCCCGGCAACATCAAGTTTGGCGTTCGCAATACGCCCAAAGTCGTCGGCGGCGTGACGCCCGCGTGTAGCGAAGCGGCGGCGGCGCTCTACAGCGCGGCGGTCGATACCGTCGTGCCGGTGTCATCGCCCACGACAGCGGAAATGGTCAAGCTGCTGGAGAACACCTTCCGCGCGGTCAACATCGGCTTGGTCAACGAGATGGCGCTGATGTGCGACAAGCTCGGCATCGATGCTTGGGAAGTGATTCAGGCGGCGGCAACGAAACCGTTTGGTTTCATGCCCTTCTTTCCGGGACCCGGCTTGGGCGGTCACTGTATTCCGGTTGACCCGCATTACCTCAGTTGGAAACTCAAGACGCTCAACTACACCGCGCGCTTTATCGAACTTGCCAGCGAAATCAACACATCGATGCCATTGTACGTGATCGACAAGGTGATCAACGCGCTCAATGACGATGCCAAAGCCGTGCGTGGATCGCGCATCGTCGTGATCGGCGTGGCGTACAAGCGCGATGTGGATGATGTGCGCGAAAGCCCCGCGCTGGATGTGATCAGCCTGCTGGCGCATCGCGGCGCGGATGTCGTCTACCACGATCCGCATGTGCCGAGCATCCGGCTTGAGGATGATCAACGCATGGAGCGCACCGATTACAGCGCTGAACTGCTCGAAAGCGCCGACTGCGTGGTGATCGTGACCGATCACAGCACCTACGATTGGCAGCATGTGCTGGATCACAGCGCGCTGATCGTCGATACGCGCCACATCACGCTGCCGCGTCAAGGGCGTGCGCGTGTGGTCACGCTGTAAACAATCGCACATAACCAATGTAGAGGTGTGGCGCGCTGCACCTCTACAAGCTGTTCCCCTGCCAACCACTTCATTCAAGGAATAGATCGCCGTGCGCTTACTGATTGTTTTCATGCTGCTGATCACATTGTCGAACACAAGTGTCGGCGCACAGGATTACGAACCGCCGCTTGACCTGACATATAACGCCGTCGGCGGCGACTTTAGCTTCACTTATCCGTTAGGCTGGAGCGCCAGCCCGATCAACAGCGCGCCGGGCGTCGTGCTGCTGACCAACACGCCAGCTGCGCGCGAGCGTTTAGAAGGCATTGCCGAGGGCAGCCTGCCCTTCCCCGGTGAGGTGGCGGTGCTGTTCTTCGACTCGGAATACAACAGCCGCCGCTTTGGGGCAAGTTCGGCGCGCGGCGCGCTGAGCGTGGCAGCAACGATGGCGCGCACCTTCGCGGCGAATCCGTTTTTCCCTGATTTTATCGACATCAGCGCCCTGACCATCGATGGACGCGACGCCGCGCAGGGCATCGCCTATCGCGGCAACGTGGGCGGCATGATCGGCATGGTCAACAACGGCGAAGGCGCGTTCATCGGTATGATCGCCCTCACGCCGCTGATCGAATTCACCCTGTGGCAACCGCTGCTCACACGGATTTTGTTCTCGGTCGGCGCCAGCGGCAGCGAGGATGCGCCGCTTGTTTCCGACACTATCGACGGCTTGACGCTCAATTGGGTGGCGACCAACGCCGCGCGTAACATGGTCGGGCGGGCGGCGGCGGCGGGCGGGCGCATCTTCATCGCGGATGGCGCTAGCGGAATCGTTGTGCTGTCCGAAGCGGGTGATGTGTTAGGGCGACTCGCCAACCCCGACATCGTGATCGCCAGCGCCATCACGCGCGCGCCCGATGGCACACTGTGGGTTGCCGATCCCGGTGCGAAACGCCTGTGGAACATCAGCGCAGTTGGGGCGACGATCCAAAGTGTGGGCGATGCGGACACGTTCGCCGCTAGTGGTTCACCCGAAGCGGTCGAAGTTATGCCCGATGGCACGATCTTAAGCAGCGAGCAACGTTTCAACATGGGCGCGCTCGAACAATGGATCAGCGTGTGGCGCGCCAACAATGGCGTAATCGCGCGCGAACGTGATTTCCGCGTGCCGCTGCCCGGATCAACATCTAGCGTGTTGGCGGCGGATGATGCGGGCATCTACACTGCCGACAGCGTGAACGGCATCGCGCTGATCTCGCTTGAAGGCGCGGTGCTGAGCAGTGGCATAGTGGCGGCTGAACTGGAAAATGCGTCTGTGCGCGGCATGGCGCTGCTGCCCGATGGATCGCTGGTGTTAGGCATTGATGCGTCCGACGACTCCGACGCCGCGATCTGGCGCGTCACGCCGACGGGTGAGGTGATCGCGCGCTCGACGGCGGATCAATTTGGTTTGAATCCGTTTCGCCATCTGGCGGATTTCGCCTTAAGTGAAGATCAATCACGCTTGTACGTGGTCGATCTTGATCCATCGGGTTCGCGCGTGATCGCGTTTCAATTAGCGCTATTGAGCGAGTAGCGCTGCAAAAAGTGGTATATAATGCAAATGTATGTATTCAGTTTTACCTGCTCAGCATAAAGGATCATCAATGAAATGGTTATCTCCTCGCATATTCGGCTTATTGTTCGTTTTAGCGCTTAGTTTCGCGCTGGCGATTCCCGCTTTCGCCCAGTCTGATGCGACCGGAGTCGCGCTTTCAAATTACTCCGACTGCGACTCGCCGGCTGGTCTCGACCTTTCGATGAACACCGATGGCACCGTCACCCGTGAGGGTGGCATTGTCACCGATGACACAGGCGCGACGCTGATGTCGTTCGATCAAGCCAGCGGACTGGCAAATTTCAGTGGCACCGTTACGGGTTACGGCTTCTCGACGCCCCCGTTTAGTGTGCCAGCCGGAACAGTGATCGGCTTATATGCCTATATCGGGTCAATGCCCTACGACGCCAGCAACAGCATCGAATGGTTTATCGGCTATGTGTGCGACACCCAAGAGATCGTGTATAGCTGCTTCGGGGCGTATGGCACGTGTCCGCAAAGCGTGACCGCAATCCCGACCGGAACGACCGCGG
>JBGSRB010000386.1:0-1741 GCA_041737735.1 Anaerolineae bacterium
CCCGCCGCGCGCGCCGCCTTACCCACCGAACCGATCCTGATCACGCCCACCAACACCCAAACCGCGTGGGCGGATCATCTAATCGTTGAAGCGATCAGTGATCCGGCGCAGCGCTTGAGCGCACTCGTGATCCAGCCGAGCCACATCAAAGTGACGGCGTATCCCGATGGGCGCATCCAGACGAAAAGTTATCTCGCCTTTGACCCGTATGAGTTCACGTGATCGGCTTGAGCCAGCCGCCCACGCCGTGCCAACTCAACCCTCGTAAGGGGGCGGCGGTTCGAGATGCAGCCCGGCGTACATCTTAGCTTGTTCAACGATGCGGTCGCCGATGGTGCTGCGCGCATTCGATGGATCCATCAGCAGCATACTCTCATAGGCGGTGTAAAACGCTTCTTCACTTGCCGCGTGGCGCTCATATTTATCATGCCACCACGCCAGCGTTAAACTGCACTGCGCCAGCGGATACAACGCATACAAGCGTTGATAAGTGGCGGTGGCGCTTTCCAGCAGCGGCAGCACCTCATGATCGCGTGTTTCCAGCGCGCATAAACAGTACGCGATCATGTATTGCGTCATCGCAATTTCGTAAGGCGGGCTGCCCAACGCTTCATATTCTTGCAGCAGCGTTTCAAAGATTGTCAGCGCGTCGCCATAATGACGATCCATGAACAACAGCACGCCACTCGTGTAAACGTAGCGATACATGCCTTTGACATCCAGCACACCGGGCAGCAGCGCTGTCTTGAGAACCGACTCCCATGTCTTTTGCGCTTGTTCCAGCTCGCCCGCCGCGATCAACAGGTTGGTCAGCGTGATGCGCCAGTTTGCCTCATACGCTGCGGCTTGCCAGTGCGTCCACTTGCTCAGGATCGGCTTACCCATGTGGCAGGCGTCGTCGATGTTGCCCTGTTTCGCCAAATATTCGGTGTAGACTTGTTCCAAATGGTTGATGACCTGCTCATCCCCGCAATCGCGGGCAAAGGCGCGCATCCGGTCGATGGCATCAATATAGTTGGTTTCCGGCGTGTGATACTTGAGCGCGTCCACCAACGTAATCATCGCTTCGACCACGGCGATGCGGTCTGCCGGTGTCAGCACTTGCTTCAGCTTGGGGTTGTGCTTGCCCGCAAACGCGCAAAACCCGCGCAGCGCTTGCGTCAACAGCGGATAGAACGCGCCCAATTCCGGGTGTTGATCGGCGTAAGGCTGCAAATGCTTGTCGATCAGCAGCCCCAGCCACACGCGATGTTCTTCATGCCGCAGCACGCGGTTCAACAACGAATTGAACAACAGGTGCATCGCCTGACGAAACAGCGGCAGATCACCCGTCAGGCAGCCGAACAAAACACGGGCGGTGTATGCCGGGTCAGCGCTGAGGACGCTAGGCGCGTCGATCTGCGCTTTCACCCAGCGGATGCCCTCAGCGTAATCATGATATTCATCATCACTGAGGGGAAAGAAGGAATTACGCTTGTTTTCGCTCATAGGGAAATCTTCCTGACGACGATAGGAACGACGGCGCAAAGCAACTTGAAACGATGCGCGTGCTAGGCAGGGATGTCGTGAGCGTTGAAGCCGGCGCGATCATTTAAATTTGGCAACTCTCAAACCCGTCTGTTAACTTGGGTGGCTTTGCACCACACCCTAAGCTAATGGCTGAATTTGCCTATCTTGATGTCTTACGTTGGGCTGCAAACGTTGAAATAAAGCCTTTTCAAATCTTAAACAATTTCGCCCA
>JBGSRB010000500.1:0-3831 GCA_041737735.1 Anaerolineae bacterium
TGGAGCGCGGCGGGCGTCCTATGTTCGACATTGGATTAGTGATGCTGTATTCCCGCCCGCACCACGCCCAAAACGAGTGTAGCGCCGTCACATGCCCGCGGATCGTCTCACGCGCTAATTTGCCCGCCTGTGTGGGGCGTTGGGGCGCATCGACATAGCGATCAGCACGATCGCGCAACATCACAATGTATTGACGCATGTCGCGCGCGCTAATCTGCTCGATCTCGCCTTCAACGTGCGCGCGGGCGAACATGCCGAGGACGGACGTATACCATTTGATGGTTTGCGCCGCGCGTCCGTCTGCACGCTTGCCGAGCAGGAACTCATCAACCGCCTGTTGTATCTTCATGGTTTCCCCTTAGCGCGGCGGCGGAACGTTCCACCGCCGCGCGATTATCTAGCGACTGAACTTACGCACGAGCATCAGCAAAGCGCCAAGCAAACAATTGATAATTGGCGACTTCTTTTCTTCGGGCGGCAGTGGATACCTATCGTCTAGCCATGCCCCATAGTGCATGGGCTTGCGCCCCGCTTCAACTTCTTCTACCCAATAGGCGTGGTACTCATGACGTAGACCCTCAATGTATTTATCGAACTCGTCCCAACCGTCGCTACTCATGATTTCACGCCCTCACTTAATCCGATATTTGCTGTTTGGGTGAAGCGCTGTCCAGATGCGTTCGCCGTTGTAGGTAAGCATCAATGATTTTTGCTCCTTACCTATAGTCATGACTAGGCGCATGGCGATCAGTCGATTGGCTGTCACCGCGCTTATGTCTTTGCCAATGCGAACATCAGACTTACGCCGCCGCCCGATCAAGTCGATCGCGTCCCGTTGCGCCTTTGTCAGGTGCTTGAATGTTTCTCTCCCGTAGATGCTCATCATTTCACCTTTCGCAGTCGCCGCCCAAGAACGACATAGCGCCGCCCCTGCTCGTCTACAACCATCATGTTGCCATTGCGCCCGCGGATGCACTTACCTTCAGCGCGACGGACGGCTGAGCAGCTCATCCCCACCAACGCGGGATCGGTGAGCTTGTCGCCTAGATAGATGTATTCCATTAGCGTTCAGCCTCCCATAGCTTCTTCTGCCCCGCCGCGCGTGCCTGCTCACGCTGCTTGCGCGCACGGTTGGCTTTCCGATTAGCGATATGGTGATCCATGTCTGCCAGCAGGTGACAGCGCTGGCAGAGCGCGATCAGGTTTTCGTCGCGACAATCCATCTTGTCGCGCGGGCTGCCCGGTGTGCCGTCCGCGTGATCAACGCCAATGTGATGCACGGTGATCATTACGCGGGTGGGCTTGACCGCGCCTTCGGGCGCCAGTGACCAGCGCCCTTGCTTATCGCGCACGATGCAGGAGTCGTGCGCCGCGGCGCACTGCTGACACTGCCAGCCCGCGCGATCCTTCACTGCGCGGGCAATCTCGTTCCAGTTGGGCGGGTAGAGTTCACGTTGCATCGGCATGTCATTTCGCCTTTCTCAAGCTAGGTGTGACGTGCCGGCACGTCACGCATTTTCTCCAGAAGAAGTGTGACGGCGGCGACTGTCACGCTTGCTGACAGCGAACCCCGCATTTGCCGCCACTACGGACGCCCGACCAGCGGCGTGAGAAATCGCATGAGTGGCGTCGCGGCACTGCCACCATAGATCGGGGTGTTCCTGCGCCACGCGCGCGATCTCATCACAGGCTGCCAGTGCTTGGCGTAGGGATTGCTTGACAGCATCGATGCGCCGTGACCATGCCTTGCGACAGTTTTGATCGCAGAACTGCTTATCGATTCGCCCGCGCATCTGCGCGCCGCACATTTTGCACTTCATGACTCGTCCTCATCGTCGTCAATGTCGTTAATGTCGATGCAATCTTCATCCCATATGATCAGGCAGCTTAAGCACTCGTATTGATCACATATTTCGTCGCCGTAGTCGCCGCCGTCATCCTCAACGCCAAGATAGCGGGTATGATTTGAATTACAGCTTGGACAACTTCTCATCACGACCCCCTGACCCACTTCACCAGATCGAAGCCCTGTGTTTTCATGTCGCTTATATCCTTCGCCAGCGGACGCAGGCGGCGCGCTTTGCGTCCTAGCGCCATGAGTAACCGATGATCATCAGCACTGTGTCGAGCGTCTCTAGATACCTATATTCACCAACTGGATCAGTGTCCATGACTTGCTGGTTGCGCGCCGCGATCTTCTCAAGTCGCGCACTCTCTAATTCTTCGGCAACCGCTTTCGCTGACTTAGTGGCTACGCTCCCATTCTGCGGCGACGACAAAGACTCGCGCACGTAGGCGACGAACGTATGCGAGACGCCCGTTCGCCGCGCGATCTCGCGGTTGCTCAGTTGTGACCATTCGTCGTCCATCAGAAGGTGCTGCGCGCGCTTGCGCTTGTCATCCCGCGTCAACTGCAAGCCGTGGGTGCTGTTCGCCTCGGTCATGGCGAAGAACTCAGCATCTCTCTTACTGCCTTCGCGCATGTCAGCGCTGATCGTGGTCAAGCCGAGGTGCACCGCCGCGCTCACGCGGTGGAAACCGTCTGCCAGATGGTATTGATCGCCGTCAAAGAACACGACGATCGGCGGGAAAACAACACCTTCCCGCATGGCGTCCTCGTAATCGCTGGCAACCGGTCCGTTCACGCCACCGATGCGCGACTGTAGCGCGCGATCGATCTCAATCTTGCTAAGTTCAAGTTGGCTGCTCATCATTCACCACCCTCTATTACATCCATGCGCCCACTGGCGTCGTCATCTTCGATTAACCAGTCGCTTAAAAACGGTCGTTCAATCAGGATGTCGGCGAATTCGCGCACAACTCGCTCCAATGCGTATCGGTCATTCGTTTCAATCTCAATGGTCAGGGTGATCATCATGCCCCCCTGTCGTAATAGCTGTTGGGCTTGGGTAAGAATGTCCCTGCTGACTCCACTGACTCCAGTGACTCCAGTGACTCCACCATTGCGGGCTGATACCAGTTCTCCGAACTGCTGGAGTCAGTGGAGTCACTGGAGTCAGTGGAGTCACCTGCGTTAATAATGTCTCTGCCCGCGGGCGTCACTTCCCGTGCGCCTGCCACGATCTGCACATAGCCGAGCTTCTCCAAGCGGGTGATCACCTTGCCGACAACGCCGCGGTGATCAATTTCGAGCGTGTCCGCGATTTCCGCCAGACTGGCATGAGTCTCAACCGTCAGATATTCCAGTACCGCGCGCTGCATCGCTGTCAGTTCGTTCTCTGGGCGGATCATCTTATTGGCGGGGATCAGCACGATGCTGCTCACGTCCTCGCCCAGGTTGTCGCGATAACCAAGCTGCACCGCCATGGGGAACAGGTAGTACGGCTCAAACGCGCTGGTGTCTTTCGTCTTTTGTGACTCGACCGCGATCACGTCATCTTGCTTGCTGACACGGATCATGGTGTCACACGCGGCGCGCAGGCTCTTAGACCCGCGTTCGCGCTTGCCTTCGCTGTTGGTATGGTGAACCACGACGATCACCGCGTCGAGCGCGCTGCTCATCGCTTTGCAACCGCGAATGATGATCTTCATGTCGCGCGCGCTGTTTTCGTCGCTGTCACCACTGCACATGGCGAACGTGTCCACCACGATCAGCTTAGGCTTGTACGCTTCGATCAGCCGCGCGAACTCGGCTGACTCCTCAACATCAAACAGATCGACCTGTCCGAGAACGAACGTGATCTTGTCGTTCGCCGGGCGCGCCTTGTGGTGCTTCATCCATGCCAGCAAGCGCTGGCGATAGCCGTGTTCGCCTTCAGCAGCCACGTACAGCGTGTTCGTGCCGGTCATCGCCAGTTTCATGGCAATGTC
>JBGSRB010000243.1:0-1539 GCA_041737735.1 Anaerolineae bacterium
ATGACCGCGCCCGCTTCGATGTGCGCGCCGATCAGCGCGTCTTTGACGCCGCGACTCTGCGGATAACGCGCGTTGGTCAGCGTGACGCCGGGACCCAGCCAGCAGCCCGCCTCAAGCGTCGTGAATTCCGGCACGAACACGCGCGTATGCAGGCGCACACCGTCGGCAATCGTCACGTGATGTTCGACCACGCAGTGCGATCCGATGCTGACATCAGCCCCGATCACGTTGTCCTCGCGGATCAGCACGCTGTGTCCGGTTTGGAAGCGCGCGCCGATGCGGTTGCCCGCGTAGATGATCGTGTGCGAACGGATCACGCAGCCCGCGCCGAAGATCAGCGCGTGATCGCCCGCTTGTGCGCCGCGCGCGGGCTTGCCCAAAATCACGAACGGATCGATCTGCGCGTCGTCGGGCAGGTCAACATTGGGGTAGCGCTGAATGAACTCGTTCATGCTGGTTCGTCTGCCTCATCTGCCCATGCCGCAAACACGCGCTCACATTCTTCGCGCCACGCGGCTTCGGCGTCGCTGGTGTCGCGTCCATAGCCTGCCAGCGCGCGGAAAAAGCCGCCGCCGGGGATGCCCGTCAGCTTGCTGACCACCAGCGCGCAGATCAAGCCGCGTCCGGCGTCGTCTTCCTCTTGGCAAATGCTGCCCAGAATCCGCAGGAAGGTGTACGAACCGGGATGCAGATACGCCGTGTCGATGCGCTGCGCCACGTCCGAATAGGTGATGGTTTCCCGACGGCGCGCGCAGTCGATCAGCACGGCGTACATTTCCGCGCGCACGGCGGTTTGCTCCGCAGGCGTGATCGTAAAGCGCGCAGGCGTTTTCATCGCATGATCAGCGTGAGCGTGTCGTTGGTGATCTGCGCTTCGTCAAGCCGATAGACACCGCCGCCCGCCGTCAATGAAAGCTGCTGGATCGTGTTGTTGATCTCGCGTTCGATTTCGGTGATCGCGCTGGCGAAATCAATCTCAAGCGTGATCGGCGGCGTCGAATACAGAATGCCATTGATATCGATGCCCGAATAGACCACCCGGCGCGACGGCGCATCCCAACGCAGCACAATCGCCGGCGTGATCGTCTGCCCCAACTGCGGCACAGTCACATCGACGTAGATCAGCGCGCCGCCGGGACGCAGATCAATGCGCCCGTTGCGAAAACGCGGATCGGTCGAAGTGGGCGAGCAGATCGTGGTGCGCTGGCGGCATAACTCGTTCAAGCCCGCTTCGGTGAAGGTGGCAACGGCGGTTTGCTGTCCGCCTGCGCCCGCGCCAACCGTGAACTCATACAGGCGCGGCGTGTTGTTGAACGCGGTGTCACCGAAATCGCCCAAGCCCAGCGTGACCTGTTCAGGCACGGTCGGGTTTTCCAGCACAACCGTGGGCGCGGGCAAAAGATCGACGAACAGCGCTTCAGTGTCGCCCTGCGGCTGAAAGCCGACGGCGCGCAGCGCCAGATCGGGCAGCACGGTCGGGAACAAGAGCAGCGCCGACGCGCACATCACCGCCAGCAGCAGCAGACCGCCGCCGCAGCC
>JBGSRB010000538.1:0-2555 GCA_041737735.1 Anaerolineae bacterium
AGCGGACGCAGGCGCGCGTAATAGGGCATTGAACCGAGCGCGCCGATCAGCGCACCGCTCCACGCGAGCAATATGGTCAACACCTGCGTGAACGCAACATTGAACACGAGAAACCCCGCGACATCCAGCCCGCTGAACGCCACCGTCGCCACAAAGATCACGCCTGCTGCCGCAATCGGAAAGCCCCCATTGAAGGTGATCAGCATGGTTTGTAAGCGCTGAGCAGCCAGTTGCGGTTTGCGCTGCGCCACCAGATGCGCGCGAAACTGCCGCAGTGAACGCTCGCCCGCGCGCGCGATCTGCACTTTGGCGGCACTCTCCAACAATTGATAGGCGAAACTGCTCAAACGCCCCTGCATCATCAAGGCTTCGTGCAGTTTGCGCTGCTGCGCCGCCCCCAACGCCGCATTCACGCTGAAGCTGAGCGTCACCAGTGCCAGCGCTAACAACGTCATGGCAGGCGATAACGCCACCAACAGGATCAAGTTAGTGGCGATGAACAAGCCCGCCAGCAGCGTGGTCATCAACAGTGTGGCGAATGGTTTGAGTGCCTTGATGCCGAGCGCACGTTCGGCAAGATCAGCAGTTTGAAAAGCGCGCAATTGGGCGACGGGTGCGCTGAGCAGCTTATCCCACACGGCGGCTTGCAAATGATGATCGAGCCGCGCGTTGATGCGTGTCGTCAGCCAGCCCCGTGTGAGTTCAAACAAACCGAGTGACAGCGCGCCCGCCAGCAGCAGCGTCAACACCACGGGAAGCTGCCCGATCAGCGTATACGGAATCACCGTGTTAAACACGTAGGCGCTGACCAGCGGAATGACCATGCTCAACCCGCCTGCACCGACGCCCACCAGCAGCAAACGCAGCGCATCCCCATGCGAAACCGCCCAGATCAAGCGCAGAATGGCGCGTAAGCCGACCGCTTCCCCAGCAAAGGTGCGCGAAAAAGCGAAAGCATCCACGCTGACGGAGCGCGCGAACGCAGCATCGACCAGATGCGATTGCCCATCGGCGGTGTAAGCGTAAAGCCGATCATGTTCAGGCAGTAGGGTGATCGGCGCGCCAGCTTCGGCGTGAAAGGCGATCATCGGCTCATCCGCGCCGCGCCACCATTCCCCCTTCAGCCGCACCGGACGCACACGCAGCCCGCTGGCTTGCGCCGTAGCGATGAAATCAACCGCACCATCGGCAGCGCGCACGGGCGCGAGCGCCGCCCCGGCGATGCGCTCTAACGCGCGCAGCAGGTGATCATCATAGGCACTCACACCAGCACCCCATCGCGCAGCGTGATCACCTGATCGGCTAAGGCGATCACACTTTGCCGATGCGCCACGATCACGCAGATACAGTTGCGCCGCCGGATATTGGTCAAAATGGCTTGTTCCGTGTTGAGATCAAGGGCATTGGTGGTTTCATCCAGAAGCAGCAGCGAGGAGTTACGCACCAGCGCCCGCGCGATCTCCAGACATTGACGCTGACCACCGCTCAGATCGCGTCCGTTCTCGTCAATCGGCGCATCATAGCCGCCGCGCGCCATGATCGTCGTGTGCAGACGCGCATCGCGTGCCGCCTGCATGATCGTCGGTAAGCTGATCGTTTCGTCCCACAACGTGATGTTGTCGCGGAACGACCCCGTGAACAACTGGATCGACTGATCGGCATAGCTGATCGATTGCCGCTGCGCGTGCGCTGGCAGCCCGTTTAAGTACACTTCGCCATCCCACGCATCATACAAGCCCGCCAGCACGCGCAGCAGCGTCGATTTACCACTGCCCGACCCGCCGCGCACAGCGATGATCGTCCCGCGCGTTGCCTTGAATGAAATCGCTTTGAGCAGCGGCGGTTCAAACGCATTGTAGCCGAAGGTCACGCGCGCCACCCGCAGTTGACCGACATCACCCACCAGCGGCGTCTGATCGTGTTCACGCTGCGGCGGCGCGGGATATTTCAGAATGTCATCGATGCGGCGCGTGTCACTCACAAATTCCTGAAAGCGTCCCCCCGCCACCGCCAGTTGACTCACGGGCTGGATAAAGCTGAACATCAGGCTTTGA
The DNA here is from genome assembly GCA_041737735.1 of Anaerolineae bacterium. Taxonomy (GTDB): domain Bacteria; phylum Chloroflexota; class Anaerolineae; order Aggregatilineales; family Phototrophicaceae; genus Flexifilum. The sequence continues at coordinate 2,055 of JBGSRB010000538.1, forward strand.
AAGGCAACCAGCATCCCCAACGTTAAAGCGCCCTGCATGACCAACCCCGAACCGATCACCAAAACCAAAGCCGTGTTGATCGCCAGCAAAAACGGGATCAGCGTAAAGTAGCCCTGCGTCAGCCGCGTGAGCGCTTGTTCGGTGGTCAGGCTGGCGGCGTTGAGTCCGATCCAGCGGGCGAACAAGACCTGCTCAGCATTGGCAGCTTTGAGCGTCTCCAAGCCACGCAAGCCGTTGAGGATCGCGCCGATCAACTGTGTGCGCTGCTGTGTCAGCAGATCGTGCATCTGCGCGCGGCGGCGGGCGATCAGTTGCAGCACGGCGAAATTGGTCAGCACAAATAAGATGCCGATGATCGTCAGCGGCACACTATAGCGCAGCATGATCAGCGCGTAGGCGCTCATCAAGGCAATGTTTAGCACAGTTTCGATGATGTCGTGCGCCAGCAATTGCGAGATGCCCTCACTGATCGACAGGCGATAGACCAGATCGCCACTATAC
>JBGSRB010000539.1:0-2215 GCA_041737735.1 Anaerolineae bacterium
GCGACCGCGCGCCGGGTTGCCGCGACCGTATGTCCGCGTCGATTGGCGCGCAGCACGTCGTCGTTGAGGCTTTGAAAGCCGATCTGCACTTTGGTGCAGCCCAAGCGCCGAATCCGCAGCACTTCGGCGGCGTCGATGTGATCGGGGCGCGTTTCGATCACGAGTCCGACGCAGCGACAGGGCGCATCTTCATTGAAGTGATGCGCGGTTGCGAGTTCGTCCCATGTGGCGAACTCGTCAAGCGGTGAGCGCGCGCGCGATCCGGCGGCGATGGCGTGGGCAAGATCACGGCTGCGCTGGAGTTCATCTTTATAGATCGTCTGCACGACGGCGTTATAGGTTTGTTCCGCGCCGTGAATGGTCACGTTCGAGGTGTTGTGTTCCGGGTGAAAACCCGACGACGCGCGCAGCGCCGCCCACACATCCGCCGTGTGATCGACGCCCGCGCCGAAATCGTGCAGCGCATCGAAAATGCGCTTGACGAACCACACCTGAAACGGCTCAGGGTAGAACGACCATGTGCCGCCGAGAATGATCACTTCGATCTTGTCGGTCGGGTGTCCGATGTTGTGATACGCCTGCAAGCGCGACATGGTTTGCAAATACGGATCAAAGGCGTTTTGTTCGGCACGCTGCGCGCCCGGCTCATCCGAGAGATAACTCTTGGGCATGCGCACATCGTTCGGGCAGAAGATGCACTCACCGGGACACGGGAACGGCTTGGTCAGCACCGTGACCGGGGTCACGCCCGAACTGGTGCGGACGGGCTTCAAGCGCAGGCGCTCGATCACGGCGTGATCGTAAGTCGGCAGCGCGTCGCCCGCGTAAGCGCGATAGGCGCGGATCAATTCTTCGCGGCTGTAAATTTTCGTCTTATGCACGCGGCAGTAGGCGCGCACCAAGTGATCGAGCTGGTCTTTGGTCACGTCGGGCGCGGCGATCACCTGTTCGAGCAGGGCGATCAGGTGGTCGCGGTGCGCGGCGAGATCGAGCGTCGGTTTGTGGCGCATGATGAATCGGGTCGCATGAGTAAACGGTATAAGTTGATTCTACCGCGCGTCGTCAAGGGGTGGCACAAGTGGCTAATCGCTGCCGAGGAATCCAATTATTGGACACTATACTGACTTGTATTGTGCGCCAATTAGATCATAAAATACAATTGGGCTTGGTGGTTGTCATCGGCTTAAGCAACAACCAAAAGCTTTGATAGTGACCTGATCCATCGAAGTTGTGATCGACTGCTCGTTTGTTTCTAGTCCCACGCATCTCATCAAAAAATCGAGGAGGCACAGCATAAGCATGTTGATAAAGGATCGTAGTACAGTGACGCCACAAGGCGAACGCAAATGGGTGTTGATCGAAGGCGTGGTTGTGCGCCCCACGGTGACGCAAGTCGATGAACGCGGCAGCATCGCGGAGGTGTATAACCCAACGTGGGGTGTCAGCGATTTACCGATGGTGTACACCTACACCGCATCGATTCGTCCGGGCAAGGTCAAAGGCTGGCAGATGCACAAGCTGCAATTTGACCGCGTGTTTCCGATTGTCGGCTTCATGAAGTGGGTGCTGTGGGATTCCCGCGAAGACTCGCCCACCTACGGCATGATCAACGAAGTGTATATGAGCGAGCAGAATCGCAATCTCGTGATCATTCCGCCGTTCGTGTTCCATGCGGTGCAAAATGTTGGGCTGATGGATGCGTACTTCGTGAACAACCCGACCATGCCCTATAATCACAACGATCCGGATAAGTATCGCTTGCCCCTTGAAAACGATCTCATTGATTATCACTTCAGCGCTAAACTGGGCTGGTGAACACGGTGCCGCGCGTCAGCGTGATCATTCCCACGTATAACCGCGCGGCGGTGCTGCGCTTCGCCATCGAGTCGGTGCTGGCGCAAACCTTCACCGACTTTGAACTCATCATCGTTGGGGATGGCTGCACCGACGACAGCGCCGCTGTCGTGGCGTCGTTCGATGATGCGCGCGTGACGTGGCACAACCTGCCCGAAAACAGCGGATCGGCAGCGATTCCGAGCGCGACCGGCGTCACCATGAGCAGCGGCACGTATATCGCCTATCTGGGGCATGACGATCTGTGGTATCCGACGCATCTGGCGACGCTGGTCGCCGCGCTGGAGGCGTCGGGCGCGGATGTCGCGTTCGCGTTGTGCGCGTATTACGGCGTGCCGGACAGCGGCATTCGTCAGGTGCG
>JBGSRB010000247.1:0-2537 GCA_041737735.1 Anaerolineae bacterium
CCTTTGGGCTTGCCCGTCGTGCCGGATGTATAGAGTATGAACAGCGGGTCTTCCGCATCCATGACTTCGGTTTCGCAGATCGGGCTGGCAATCGGTAGCGCCATCAAATCGTGGAACCAGTAATCGCGCCCCTGCTCCATTTTGACATCATGCCCGGTACGTTTGACCACCACCACCGACTCAACAACAGGCGAACGGCGCACCGCTTCATCAACCACATCTTTGAGGCGCACAATCGACCCGCGCAGCCACGCCCCATCACACGTGATCAACACTTTGCTCTGCGCGTCCTCGATGCGATCCGCCAGCGCTTGCTCGCTGAAACCGCCGTAAATCACACTGTGGATCGCGCCGATCTTCGCGCACGCCAGCATCGCCATGATCAACTCAGGGATGCGCCCCATGTACACGGTCACGCGGTCGCCTTTTTTGACGCCGAGACTCTTGAGTACATTGGCAAATTTGTTAACCTCACGCGCTAAGCGCCAGTACGAAAACGTGCGGTGTTCACCCGGTTCGCCTTCCCAGATCAATGCCAGCTTATTTTTACGCCCCGTTTTGATGTGGCGATCCAGCGCGTTGAGGATGATGTTGGTCTTGCCGCCCACAAACCATTTGTAAAAGGGTGCTTCGGTGCGATCCAACACCCGATCCCAGCGCTTGAACCAACTCAATTCATCGGCTTGTTTCGCCCAAAACGCTTCGAGATCGGCTTCCGCCTCTTTGTAGAGCGCGTCATAATCGGGAACATGCGCGTTCCGCACGATTTCCTCTGACGGGTAATACCATTCGCCGATAGGCGGCGTAAATTCTTGTGACATCAATAATTCTCCTAAAAACCTATTCACGCGCGAAAATTATAGGCAAGACACGCGAAGATTGCGAACAATCAATCGGTTGCAATATTCGTCTGATACCAATCACAATGCGCTTTAAGGGGACACGGCGCGCAGATCGGCGTTCCATAGCGACATAACTGCTGCCCATGTTTCAGCAGGGCTTTATGAAAGTTGAACAGCACATAGGGATCGCTTGGCAGCAATTCAAGCAGGAGATGATGCGCTTTTTCGGCGGAAACTTTGCTGCCGATCAACCCCGTGCGCTGGCTGATGCGATGCACATGCGTATCAACGGGTAAGACTGGCTGTGCAAAGCAGAACAGCAGCACCAGCGTCGCAGTTTTGATGCCAACTCCCGGCAGTTTCAACAACCAGTCGATGGCTTCATCTATGGGCAGGTGCGCCAGAAAATCGATGTTCGCTGTGCCGCGTTCAGCAATGATTAGTGCTACCGAAGCTTTGATGTTGTCCGCTTTTGGCTCAGGAAAGCGCGCGCTGCGAAATTCGTGGGCAAGATCGGCACTGGGTGCATCGCGGATGGCTTCCCACGACGGGAAGCGCGCCCACATACGCTGATAAGCGGTTTCCTCATCGGCATGGGTGGTGCGATGGGAAAGCATCGTTGAGATTAATTCGTGCATCGGTTCACGACGCGGCACTAACGGACGTTCGCCGTAGCGTTCGAGCAGCAGATGGTAAATTAGCTCGGCTTTAGCCGTTAAATCATGCGTCATCATAGTCAGCACCTTGTTGCACTCAGTCAATTGATCAAGATTACAATTCGCATGTTGGAGCTGGGTGAGAATACAGTTCACGTTCTTTACGAAGCACGTTACAATCACCCACGCATAAAAACAATTCACTCAAGGAATAAACCACATGAAACGCATAGCAGTGCTGACCAGCGGCGGCGATGCGCCGGGTATGAACGCCGCCATCCGCGCGGTGACGCGCATGGGCATTGAAAAAGGCTGTCAGGTATTTGGCGTGCAGGATGGTTTTCGCGGCTTGATGGACGGCAGCATCAGGGAATTGAGCGCACGCGATGTTGGCGGCGTGATTCAAGCAGGCGGCACGCTGTTGGGCAGCGCCCGCGCACCGGAGTTCAAAACCGACGCCGGACAGCAAGCGGCGCTCAAACATCTCGCTGATCACGGCATCGAAGGCTTGGTTGTGATCGGCGGCAACGGCTCACAGCAAGGCGGAAATTCGCTGCATCTGCTCGGCTTTCCGGTAGTAGGTGTGGCGTCTACCATTGATAATGATCTCGCGGGTTCGGAGATCACGATTGGTGTGGATACCGCGCTCAATATCGCGCTCGAAGCGATCGATCGCCTCAAAGTCACGGCGTCATCGCATCGGCGCTGCTTCTTGGTTGAAGTCATGGGGCGCGACTGCGGCTATCTGGCGCTGATGGCAGGCATCGCAGGCGGCGCGGAAGCGGTCGTCATCCCCGAAGTGGAAATGCAGCCCGCCGTGCTTGCCGAAATTCTGCGCGAATCGTATGCGCTCGGCAAGCGCAACGGCTTGGTGGTGGTGGCGGAAGGCGCGCAGCACAACGCCAACGAACTAGACACCTATTTGCGCACGCGCGCGGAAGAACTCGGTTTTGAGGTGCGCGCGACCATTCTCGGTCATGTGCAGCGCGGCGGCAGCCCGACCGCGTTTGATCGTCTGTTGGCGACGCGGCTCGGCGCT
>JBGSRB010000555.1:0-4064 GCA_041737735.1 Anaerolineae bacterium
TCCGCGCCTGCGCCAACGCCGATCCAGCCTGTATCGGGTGGTGTCGGCGCGCCTGCCGAGCCGGGTGTCAGCAGCGCTTACGGGATTCAAACCAATGTCTTGGCGCAGATCGTCAATCCGGCGGGCGCACTGGTGCGGATCAGCGCTGACCGTTTCAGCGAACAGATCGCCTCAATTGATCGCTATGGCTTCGTGGTCGTGCGCGGGGGTCCACGTCGATCTGCCGATGGCATCATTTGGTGGGAAGTTGAGACCGCAGACGGTATGATTGGCTGGATTGCTGAGAGTGCCGACAATACGCAAATCTTGAGTTTGGAGATTCAGCCATGACGCCGCCTAAACCCCCGCGCAAGCCGCGTGCGATCACGGAAACAGGCGTGATGCCGCGCGTCGATCTGGCGCGTCCTGAGGTCACACCGCACGAACCGCCGCATCCGCCTAACCTGCCGGAGATGCCCGACGCCAACGGCACGACCGGAAACACGCCCGCTGTGCCTGATCTGCCGGAATGGACTGACGCCGCTAAAGATGCCGATGAGCCGTCGGCGTCAGCGCGCACCTAGCGCCGGGCTTAATCGAGCGCGCGCAGTTCGCTGACGACTTCTTCGACCAGCGCCTCAAACAGCGCCAACATGCGCTCATCATCCAGTTGATAGCGCCCGCCGAACACGCCATCGCCCAACACATCGCGCGAAAGCTGCCCTTCATTCAGCAGCGCCAGATTAACGGGCGTTTTCTCGCCGGTTGGCACATCACCCACGCGCGTAAACGGGAAGTTCTCGCCCCAATTGGCGTGATCGATGCGTAAGCCGTGTTGATCTTCAAAGGCACGGGCGGCGGCGCTGCGCCACCACTCAAACCAGACGATGCGCGCCGCGCCGTCCATGTCGAGATCGCGCAAACGCGCGGGTTGGGTATTGCCGCCGTGTCCGTTGAGGATCAAGAAACGCCCGAAGCCTTGATAGAGCAGCCCTTCGACAATTTCCGTCACCGCCGCCTCAAAAGTCGTGCGGCTGAGCGTGATCGTGCCGGGGTAATCGACAAACTCGCCACTGACGCCGAAGTTAAGCGGCGGCGCGATCAACACGGGTTCGCGCGCCGCGGCGGCTTCGGCAATCCGCGCGGGGATTAGCGCATCCGTCAGCAAGCTGAGATAGCCGTGCTGTTCAGTCGCGCCGATCACGAGCATGATCCGGCTGTCGCGCTGCACATAGCGCTCAACATCGAGCCAGTTTAAGTCTTGTAAGCGCATCAATATTTTTCCTTCGCAGTTAATGAACCGCCTACTGCGAGTATACGCCCGCGCCGCCCGATATTACCCGCCGAAGTTATGAAAATTTTGTGAAGGCGGTCGATCATACGTTCAGCGGGGCGGGCGCGGACGGGTCAGTGATGCCCACACGCGCCAGTATCCACGTGATCTCGTCGTGCGTGATCGCGCTGACGGGCGCGAACGGATCGCGCGGCGTTGGGTCGGCAATCGCGCCGCGTCGATGCAGCAGCAGCTTACGGATCGTCAGGTTGATCACGGGTTGATTCTCGTAGCGGATCAGTGGCAGGTAGTGATCGAAGATGCGCGCCGCGCGCTCATGTTCCCCCGCTTGATACGCCTGATACACTGCCACCAAAATTTCACTGAAGGCGAAGCCCGTCATCGTGCCGCTGGCGCCCGCGCGCAGTTCTTCGAGCAGGAACATGCCGCCCAAGCCGCCGAAAATCTGGAAGCGGTCGGTCAGCGCACGGATCGCGGCGATCTTCTCCATCAGCGGCGGGTCTTCCAGCTTGAGATAGCGCGCCGTCGGGATGCTTTCCGCCAGGCGTGCCAGCATCGGCGCGGACATCGTGACCCCGTTCACGGGCGGGAAATCCTGCACGACAATCGCACACGTGACCGCATCCGCCACGCGCGCATACAGCGCGATGATCGCGTCATCGTCGTTGGGCATGGGCGGGGGCGCCAGCATGACGCCCTCCGCGCCCGCCGCCACCGCCAACCGTGCCAAGTTGATCGCCGTGTCGATGTCGGCATGACTAACGCCCACCACCACCGGAATACGCCCATCTACCACTGCCATGACCGTTTCTAACACCTGCTGGCGTTCCACCAGACTGAGCTTGGCGGCTTCACCCAGCACGCCGAGGATGGTCAAGCCAGCGACGCCGCGCGCGATCTGAAACTCGACCAATTGACGCAAACTCGCACGATCGAGCGTTTGATCAGCCGTGAAGGGTGTGGCGAGAATGTTGAAAATTCCGGTGATGCGCGGCGTCATGCTGATTTTCCTTAAGCGTTAACGGCGGCGGGCGCTTCGGCGCGCGCCAACTCGAGCAAAATATTGACATCATCGAGCGTTTCCAGGCGCGCGCACAGATCATACAGCGCCGTGACGCGCTCAGCCTCAAATAAGCGCTGCGTCAGCGCGGTGAACTTGGCTTTGAGATCGGCTTCCGTCATGGGAAATTCCGGCTCGCCTTTCATGTTGGGCAGGTAAGCTATGCGTGTGTCGCCCGATGCCAGCGTGACATGCAGACGACAGCCGTTCATGTTGGGATACTGCGCTTCGATCTCCGGCTCGATCTCGATCTCGACCAGCTGGCGCAGCTTCCGCACCAGCGGATCGTCCCAGTCCGCGAGATCATCGGGCATGACGCCGCCATGTGTCAGCGCGACCGCCGTCGCCACGCGGATGCTCAAGCCCGCGACTTCGCGTGATGGCGGATTAGGATCGACGCGGAAGATCGGCTTGGTGGCATAGCTATACGTTTCCAACTTAATCCCCGTGATCGCCTGCGGATCGATGGGCGCATCCGCGAGCAACTGCTGCACCGCATCCACCGCTTGATGCGTGTGCCGACAACCACCATGCGGTTTGAAGCCCGTGCCGACGATGGCGAAACGTTCACCCAGATCAGCGAACGCCGTCGGATCAGCGCCATCGCCAAACGCGCGGAAGAAACCATACGCGCCATCGAATGCGCCGTCAGCGCCGTAAAAGTCGTGTTCAGCCAACCGCACCGCAAACACGCTGTTGCGCGCGGCAAACCCCGCGATCAGGTCTTTCGTATCGCACTTGCCACCTTCGTACACGTATTGTTCCGTGCCGCTTGCCATGTCGGTCGAAAGCGCCACCGCGTTACACATCTGCTCGAAGCTCAAGCCCGCGCAGCGCCCCGCCGCCACCGTCGCGGCGATCACGCCAATCGTCCCTTTGAGATCGAAGCCGCGCGACCGCTGCCAAGCGCGCACCTGTTCACCCAAGCGCACCGCGACATCGTAAGCGGCGACGATGGCAACGATGATCTCACGTCCGCTCGTCCCGCGCGACTGACTGATCGCCAGCACCGCTGGCACAACTTCCGATGCGATGTGTCCGGCGGAACGATGCGAGTCGTCCATGCCTAAAATCTTGACCATCACGCCGTTGGCGAACGCTGCGCCTTCTTCCGTCAGGCGCGCGCCGTCCCCGATCAGGTTGGCATCATCGCCGCGCATCATGGCGTTCGCATACCGGACGGCTTTCTGTCCCAATGGGCGCTGATACCCGCCCAAGCCTGTGCCGATGGTGTCGAACACCAACCACTGCGCCAGGCGCACGGCTTCCGGCGGAAGATCCTCAAATTGTAAGTCGGTGGCGTAAGCGGCAATGCGACGAACCAGCGAAGGGTGATCGTTCATGCGATGTGTCTCCTTATAAAAATTGTTTAGAGCAAGCGGCGTATAGTTTTCACGACGTATGCGATCTCGTCGTCCGTCAATTCAGGCGTCACTGGCAGACAAATCAGCGCATCCGCCAGCCGTTCGGTGATCGGCAGCCGCACATGGTCGAACAACCCTGCATACACCGGATGCCGATACGCGGGCGGCGTATAATGCAGCACGACTTCGATCCCCGCCGCGCGTAATCCCACGTACACATCCGCTTGACGCGGCACGCGGATCGTATACGAGCGAAACGTCGGCGCGGACTCCGGTCGAAAGGTCGGGCAGATCGCGGCGCTGCCCGCCAAACCGCGCGCGTAAGCGTCAGCAATGGCGCGGCGGCGTGCCGTCCATGCGCTCAGAT
>JBGSRB010000568.1:0-2076 GCA_041737735.1 Anaerolineae bacterium
TCGTCGTCGGCGCGATTATGCGTGGTGAACGCAGCCCGCATGATGCGCTGGCACTGGTGGCGCAGGTGTTGGCGATCAACGAGTTTGCGCCGCAGCACGCCGTCGATCTGTATATCGGGCTGCTGGATGCGTGGGCGTGGGGCGTGGTGGCGCTCGATCTCGCGGAACAATTGGCGCGCGCGCTGATGCAGTCGTCCGCGGTGGTGATCGAAACCAGCGCGTTATGGCGCATGTTGATGCTGGCATCGGCAGAACACTCGGAATTGGTCGGGCGGGCGGCGCTCCGCCGTTTAACCGCCGACCTGCAAACCAACCCGGAAGATGACGCGCTGGTGGCGGGTGTCATCCGTTTGAGCGCGTTGATCGGCTGGAGCAGCACGCATAAAGCTTATCTCGCGGCGTGGTGGCGCGGCTTTTTACGCAGCGAACCCATCGCCCGCTTACAGCGCATCGACAAGTTGCTGGCGGAAAGCGGCGGCGATACCAAAAAGAATAACAGCGATGATCTGCGTGCGATTGTGCAAACGCTGCTGGCGTTCCGGCGGATGTTGGGCAAGCGCTCGATGCAGGAATTCGCCGCCGATGTGAACACGGCGTTTACGGTGTTGGGCGCGCTGGCGGAATCGTTCGATCCGTCGGGCAAGCGCACGCCAACTAACGTGGATATGGCGACGCTGCGCGCTGAACTCGACACGCGCACGAGCGAGTTTTCATCGTCTGACCAGCAAATTCTCGCCAGTAATTTCAAAGAGTTGGCGCTGCTGCTGGTGGCGCTGGCGGATAACCGTAGTAAAGCGTCACTGATGCGCCGCACCGATGATGTGGATCGCGGTCTGATGAGCGGCGAACAAGCCCCGCACAGCGCCGTTGATGCGCTCAAGTGGATGGCGGGTTATCTCAGCGGCGCGCAGGAACGTTCCGAAGGTGAAAACGAATGACGACGTTGCGACCGCCGCGCGCTGTCGTCATGGATATGGATGGCGTGCTGTGGCGTGGCGATGAGGCGCTGCCCGGCTTGTCCGCTTTGTTCGATCTGCTGCGCGGGCAGGCGGTGCCGTTCGCGCTGGCGACCAATAACAGCAGCAAGCATCCGTCTGATTACGTGATCAAGCTGGCACGCATGGGCATCGACGGCGTGACGGAAGGGCAGATCGTATCGTCCGCGACGGCGACCGCCGATTATCTCACGACGCATTATCCGCGCGGGACGGCGGTGCATGTGTTGGGCGGCAACGGCGTCAAAACCTTGATCGCGGACGCGGGCTTCACGCTTAGCGACGATGATCCGCGCGTTGTCGTGGCGGGCATCGACTTTGACCTGACCTATGACAAGCTCAAACGCGCGACCTATCTGATCCGGGCGGGCGCGGATTTCATCGGCACGAACGCGGATCGCACCTTTCCCATGCCTGATGGTTTAGCCCCCGGCGCGGGCAGCCTGTTGGCGCTGCTCGAAACCGCCACCGACCGCGCGCCGATTGTGATCGGCAAGCCGGGCGCGCCCATGTTTGAAGCGGCGCTGCGCGCTGTCAAGGCTGACGCCGCGCACACGCTCATGATCGGGGATCGTTTGGATACGGATATTGCGGGCGCGCAGCGCGTGGGGATGTCAACCGCGCTGGTGCTGACTGGCATCAGTGGGCGGGCTGACGTAGCCGCCAGCGCGACGCCGCCCGATTACGTGTTCGCTGATCTGGTTGAATTGGTGTCGGCGTGGCAGCACGCGCTCGGCACAACACAGGGCGACGCCTGATCTGACGCCGCCCCGTGATCATTACGCATTCGCGCGCACGTAATCGACCAGTTCCGCGCGGAACGGTGCGAGTTCTTCTTTCAAACGGGGCAGTGCCGCGATCAGATCGCGCACTTGCAGCACTAACGCTGGATGTCCCGCTTGCAACCGCGCCGACAACAGATCGATCTGTTCTTTGGCGAAGCCGCGATCCAGCAGGTTGGCGGCAAAGCGCCCCGTCCAGCGCCCAACTAGACCCCCGACCAGCGCGCTTGCCCCAATCGCTAGAATGGGTCCCACGCCCGGCAGCGCCAGCGCGCCAAACTGCGCCATGCCCAACACGG
>JBGSRB010000578.1:0-7481 GCA_041737735.1 Anaerolineae bacterium
CAGAAGTCACCGATGAGCCAGTGTTAGAAGTGACGCCAGAAGTCACGGACGAACCTGTGGTAGAAGTGACGCCAGAAATCACAGACGAACCTTTGGTAGAAGTGACGCCGGAAATCACAGACGAGCCAGTGGTGGAAGTGACGCCAGAAATCACAGATGAGCCAGTGGTGGAAGTTACGCCGGAAGTCACAGACGAACCCATAGTCGAGATTACGCTCGAAGCGACTGTCGAACCCACCAATACAGCGACGACTGAGCCAACGGTCGAACCGACTCTCATTCCCACCGACGACGAAGCGATCATCATCGTAACACCAACCTTCACGCCATCGCCCTCACCAACGCTGAACTTGACGTTATTCCCGCTGTCGTTCACCTACACTGTGCAATCGGGTGATAATCTTTCGAGCATTGCGGCGCGCTTTGGCAGCACAGTTCAAGGCATCGAGATCGCTAACGAGCTTGCGCCCGATGCCGTCCTTGCCATCGGTTTGGTCTTGGATATTCCTGTGCAAACCCTGCCGGAAACGCCAACGCCAATGGTGGAAACACCTGTGATCATCATCGCCACAGTGACCGAAACACCCACGCCTATACTGGCTGAACCCACGTTCACGCCGACAGCACCGCTGTTCGTTGAACAAACCTTGACGCCAACACCTGCGCTCATTGCTGGACAAACGCTCACGGCACCGACCGGTGAGTCGTTCGTTTACATCGTGCAGTATGGCGACACACTGTCAAACATCGCGGCGCGTTTCGGCACCACCACACGCGAACTAGCGCGATTGAATGGCATCGTCAACCCGAATCTGGTTTTCACAGGGCAAGCGCTGCGGATTGGCGGCACGATTAGCACATCAACACCGCACCCGCCCACGGGAACACCAACGTTGATCCCGCCGACCAACACGCCCACACCGATTCCACCAACGCCGACACAGGTGGCGCGCGTGTATGTTGTGCAGCCGGGTGACACGCTCTATTTCATTTCTATCCGCTTTAGCGTGTCGATTCGTGCGCTGATCGAGTTGAATAACATCGTCAACGCCAATCGCATCTTTGTCGGGCAGGTGTTGATCCTGCCATGAGTCAATGGCGCGTGCTGCGAAACAGCGCCAACGGCAGCATCGTGCTGGCGCGGGCGCGGCTGTGTGCAAGCTTCTGGTGTCATTTTCGGGGGCTGCAACTGGTGCCGCGCCTGCCTGATGATCAAGGTTTGCTGTTCGTGACCAAACATGAAGGGCGAACGCACACAGCCATCCATATGTTTTTCATGCTGTTCAGCATTGGCGTGATCTGGATGGATGCTGAGGGGCGCGTGGTCGACAAAGCCTTCGCCAAACCATGGCGACCGATGTACGCGCCCAGCCAGCCCGCGCAGTATTATCTTGAGGCGAACCCATCGATTCTTGAACGAGTCAACATTGGGGATCGCTTACAATTTGACGAAGTAGTGCCGTGAGTTGCTGCATATCGATGCGTAGTAAAATTATGCTGCGGTGGGCGGTGATGCTGCTATGCTGCATCCCGCTCATCGCTTTTGCCCAAAGCGACGATGAGCCATCAGGCGCGACGATTCATGTGGTGCAGCGCGGCGAGAATCTGTTTCGCATCGCACTGCGCTATGGTTTGACGACCGATGAACTGGCGCGCTTAAATGGACTGACCAACCCGAACAATATCGCAGTGGGGCAGCGCTTGCTTGTCCCGACGCCGGGCAGCACTGCCATTGTCGAGGCACAGCAACCGCGCCCGGTGGTGCATGTGGTGCAACCGGGCGAAACACTCGCTGCAATCGCCGCGCTATATGCCGTCGGCGCTGATGTGATTGCGGCAGATAACGCGCTCACCGCTGACGATGCCTTAGTTGCCGGACAACTGCTCACCATCGCTGGAATGCCGCTTAACGACGCTGCACCAGATGTCAACAGCGCAGTCGAATTTGTTACGCACACGGTGCTAGGGGGTGAATCGCTGTTTTTGATCGCGGAGCAATACGGCATCACCGTGAACGCGATCACCGCTGCTAACCAAATGAGCGATCCATCGCTGATTTATGCGGGACAAGAGTTGATCATCCCCGGTGTCGAGCCACCGCGCCTATTGTCCCGCTTGCCAGCGCCGATTGAACGCTTTGATCTCGCTCCGTTGGTGCTGGTTGAAGGGCGGACAGGGCGCATTTTGCTGCAAACCAGCGCCGCTGTAACCGTAATAGGTGAATTTTTGGGGCAAACCCTTCAGTTCGCCACCGAAAACGACGATCAGCGCGTGGTCGCGCTAGTTGGCGTGCCGCTTGGCACAAGCGCAGGTGTGCATCCGCTGCGCGTGACCGTGACCAACGCTGAAGGCGAAACCCTACCACTTGATGTCAATGTGCAGGTGGCAAACGGCGCTTATCGCACGGAAACCATTCGCCTTCTGGATGGACGCGACGATTTGCTGAACCCTTCAATGGAAGAAGCCGAGTTGACGATCCTGCGCGGCGTTATGAGCGTGTTCACGCCGCAACGTTATTTCAGCGGCTTGATGGGCTTGCCTGCTGCTGCGCCGATGTCATCGACGTTTGGCAACCTGCGTTCATACAATGGCGGCGACTTCGAGCGCGCCCACACTGGCACCGATTTTGCCGCTGCGCCCGGCGCGCCCATTTTCGCGCCAGCAGCGGGGCGCGTGGTTATGGTCGATACGCTCAATGTGCGTGGACTTGCCACCGTGATCGATCACGGTTGGGGCGTCTATACAGGGTATTGGCATCAAACCGAAAGCTATGTAACCATCGGCAGCATGGTCGAAACTGGACAGGTGATCGGCTCAGTGGGCAGCAGCGGACGAGTGACCGGCGCGCATTTACATTGGGAATTGTGGGTGAACGGCGTTCCGGTTGACCCGATGCAGTGGGTTCAGCAGGCGTTCGCCTGATGCTGCGGCGTCCTGATCCGCAGCAGTGGTTGTTGGCGCTTGGTGGGCGCGAGCTGGTCGAAGCCGTGCGCGTCGCGGATCAGATCAACGTGCAATATGACCGTCGTTATGCCCATGCCGCGCGCAAGCCCATCCGCTGGCACGAACCGGGACAAATCCGCCAGATCACACGTGACAACAATCGCTTTCTACTGATGTGCGAAAGCGCATGGGTAGAGCTAACCCTACTCAGCGCGGCTTCGTTCTGCGTGCGTCTGCGAACGCTCGATGGCGCTTTCAGCCTACAGCAAGCCACTACATCGATCCCGCTGACAATCCAAGACGACGCGCGCAGCATCACGATTCAGAGTGAACGCCTCGTCCTGATCATCGACAAACTGCGTTACCGCCTGCGTGTGGCGCTGCTGCCCGATAAAAACCTGATTTACGACGATGCCAGCGGCGTCGGTTGGAGCGATCAAGGTGATGTGCGTTTAGCGCTGCGCCTGCCCACCAGTGATCTCATCTGGGGTGCGGGCGCATTGAACAACGTGATCTCGCTGCGCGGCAAACGCTTACGCATCGATCAGCTTGATACCGCGTTCGCCGCGCGTCGTGAGATCGAAACCGCGTTTCCCGCCGTGATCGCAGGCGCGCGTGGACGCACGCTGTACGGCGTCAACTGGCATAATGTGGCGCGCGGATGGCTTGATATTGGCGTGGCAGCGCCCGAAGAATTGACTTTTGAGGCGGAAGGGGGCGAATTAGCATACACCTTCGCCACTTCTACTGATCCGCGTGAATTGATGGGGCAGTTGGTGCGCGATCAGCCCGATCTACCGCCATTATGGGCATTCGGGTTTGGCTTTGGTGGCACACGCATGACCTCGGTCGACCAGTTATCCACCCACATGCAGACTTTTCAGCAACGCGATGTGCCGTGTCGTGTTGTCTATCTCGACGAGCAAAAATCAGCGCTGGCGCCCGCCCAACTCAAACCGTTGATCGATGAACTGCACGCACAGGGATTGGCAGTCATGGCGCAGATCGCGCCAACGCTGAAGATCGACGCGCCAACAGCGCCCGTGCTGGTTTATCCCGATGGCGAGCCGTTTGTCGGCGCATCGATCTTGGGCGCATCTTTCTGGCTGGATTTCACGCATCCTGATGGTCAAGCGGCATGGCGCACACGCTTGCTGGCGTATGCTCAAGCGGGTGTTGATGGCGTGCTGATCGCTCAAAGTCCGGTGAGTGCGTTAGGGCAGGGCGGGCGCGTGGTTGCGCCATCGGATCATGTGCGGCAAACGTCAGGCGCGCATCATGAGTGCCGCCACGAAAACGCACATCAAGCCTATAACACCGCGATCGCCGCCTTTGATCAGCAGCGCGCGCAGCGACGTAGCGTGGTACAAACGCGCGGTGCCAGCGCGATGACGTGGTTAACGCTGCCGACAACGTGGGATGGACTGCGCCAGATCATCCCATCGGCGCTCAACGCGGCGCTGACAATCCCGTTTGTGGGCGTGGAAGTTGGCGCCCAAATGGGCGAACCGGAAGGTGAATTATTCACACGATGGCTGCAAGCAACTTGCCTGATGCCACTGCTGCGCGCATGGTCACCCGTGCGGCAGGCGGTGGAACCGTGGGCGCATGGACAACCCTATCAACTGATCAATCGCATCACGCTGAAGCTGCGCCAGCGTTTGACCCCCTATCTGTACTCATTAGCGGCGCTGCGCCGTGAATATCGCGCGCCGATGCTGCGCCCGTTGTTCACGCTTGATCTGGATGATGCCGCCCTGCGCGGCGTCAATGATGCGTTTATGTTGGGCGATCTGTTGGTTGCCCCTGTGCTGACCAAAGGCGCGACCAGCCGCGAAATTTATCTGCCGCGCGGCGAATGGTTTGATTTTTGGTCGCATGAACGCTTTGAAGGCGGGCGCAACGTGCGCGTGCCAGCCCCGTTAGAGCAGCTTCCGTTGTTTGTGCGCGCCGGTGCAGTGCTGCCCTCGCAAACGGATGCCGATGTGTTGACGTTAAGCGCGTTCCCCGGCGACCGCGAAACCATTTTGTATGAGGATGCGGGCGAAGGACACGACGCCCTCGACGGGGCTTATCGCTGGGTGTATCTGACCTGCGCGCGCATCGACGCCGCGCGCTTGGTGATCGAGCGACGCACCGCCGGACGCTATCAGCCGACTTACAGCGCGATCAATCTGGCGGTGATGGGCTTAGAACACGAACCGACCGAAGTGCGGTTGGATCGGCAGGGTGCGCCGCTGTGGTTCTTCGATGATGGCGTGCTGGAACTCAAACTCGATGAGTCATTCCGTCGTGTCGAGATCGCCCACATGATCAGCCCGCTGGATCGCACGGTGCCGCATCGTCCGTTGTCGGACTAAACTTCACAGGGATCAGGCGCACCTGATCCCTGTGGGCGACATACGTGCTTAGGTTGCTTTTTCCGACGCAAACGCGCCGTCTAACGCTTCAAAGTTGGTGAACAAGAAGTGATCGTGGTAGTAATGAATCCACAAGAAGGACAAGATCGCGGTGTAGTAGGCGATGTCGAAATGCAGATTGCTATCGATGCCGGGTCGGATAATCGACGCAATCGAATACACACCGATAAAGACCACCAGCGAACCTACCAACATGATCGTGCTGAGGACGAATAACCCGCGCGAGTCTTTACCCTGACTAAAGCGCTTGACCAACGGCGCGTTATCGAGCAAACCCATTTGCTGCTTCACGCGGACGATGTAGAATGTCAGCGCGAGGTATTGCAGCGAGTGCCACGTATTCAACCCCTGAAACGCCGTATCCAGATTGGGCAGGGCAGGCATCGTGAACGCGACCGCGCATGTCAGCAGGATGAAAATCGTCTTGGGCCAGTTGATGTAGCCGCCGCGCCACTCGCGGTAGGTCTTGACCAGATAAGCGATCAGCGCGACACCGAACGCGCCCGACATGGCAACGAAGAACCACACATGCTGCACGAACTGCGGGATCACCGATGTGAGGTCACGCACGCCAATGTCGAAACTACCCTGACTGATCTTGAACGCCGCGAACGGAAACAAGCAGGTCATGATCAGCGCATAGTCGATTAGGCGGGCTTGCAGCGAAACCGCGCTGCCTTGACGCACAAAGTTATGCTCTTTGTGGTTGTACAGCTCCACAATATAGGTCACTTGGTGCAGCACATGTGTCGCCGCCCAGAAGAAAAAGACCGTGAGCAGCAGGTTGATGTTGAGGAAAGCCAGCGAAACGACCACAATCGGGATGATGATCGACGAGCGAATCAACATCGGATAGCGCTTGGAGAAATCTTTATCCAGACCGGTGCGTAAGAACGTGGACATCATATGCGGACCGCCAACGGCGACCGCCACGAATGCATTGACCAGATTACGACCGACATCTTCATTGACACCGAACTGCACCATCACCAGATAGAACAGATAGGGCAGCGGCACCAGCACGACACTGAGTGTGATGAAAATCAAATCCCAATTACGACTGCGAAGCCACAG
This sequence comes from Anaerolineae bacterium, assembly GCA_041737735.1. Lineage (GTDB taxonomy): Bacteria > Chloroflexota > Anaerolineae > Aggregatilineales > Phototrophicaceae > Flexifilum. The sequence continues at coordinate 6,438 of JBGSRB010000578.1, forward strand.
ACGCGACTGTGTCTGCTGAATGGGCTGCGGTTGAGCGGTTGATAAACTCGGATTAGCGACTGCCATTAGTTTGAACACTCCTCCCACGCAAATTACTTAGCGTTGCAAACTAATTGTATGCAAATTTGTGATTTAATGCCAGTATTTTCTAATCTTTGGGTTTTTAACGCGGAATAAGATGGTGTTCACGGCAGCGCGCTTCGTAAACTTCGTGCGCGCCCACGAGGATCACCGAGTCGTCAAAGCGCGCGGGTTGCCCATTGACAAGGCGCTGCGTGCGACTGGCTTGTTCGCCACACACGACGCAAATCGCGTGCAGCTTGGTTACATCTTCGGCGCGCGCCAACAATTCGGGCATACAACCGAACGGCTCACCCCGAAAATCAAGATCAAGCCCCGCGCAGATCACGCGCAGACCGTTATCAGCCAGTTGATTCACCACTTGGACAATGCCCACATCGAAAAACTGGACTTCATCGACCGCCACAACAGTGGTATCGGCGCGCAAGGCAGTGTGCAGATCGGTTGACACCTTGATTACTTCGGCATCAAAATTTTGTCCACTATGGCTGGTGACGCTTTCCAGACTGTAGCGATTATCGATCACAGGCTTAAACACCTGCACGCACTGTTTAGCGATCACCGCGCGGCGCACACGGCGGATCAATTCTTCGGTTTTTCCGCAAAACATGCTGCCGCAAATAACTTCGATCTGCCCGGCATGATGACGCATGGCAGCCCTCCCCCCGTACTTGATGCAAAAGAAAAGGCAGGCATACCACATGGATATGCCTGCCTTTGTCGAAATTATGGATGCGAATTACTCTGATTCAGTCGCTTCGGTCGCCTTCGGCACATCGAAGCCACGCGCGCGCAACCCCTTCTTGACGCCGGTCAGGAACTGCCGCCCAACGCCGGCAATAGCGAGGAAGGCTTCATCGCCACCTTCGTTCAGGCGTTCGATGAATTGTCCAGCAGTTTCGATGCCATTTTCCGCGAGCAGGGCGGTCAGACGCTTGTCCAAACCGAGTTCGCTCAACACGA
>JBGSRB010000585.1:0-3903 GCA_041737735.1 Anaerolineae bacterium
TGGCGGCGCGCCGGTGATCGATCCCGCGCGTTATGAAGGTACGCTGGTGGCAGACAATCCGCCCGCGACTTTTGGCGTGGTGTCGTGCCGTTTTCCGATTGACACCCTGTTCGGCACCGCGTGGATCGCCAACACGACCGCCGTAGACGCGCTCGGCTGTCCATCCGAACCGCCCGCACCGTTTTCCGGCACGCTGCAAAGTTTCGAGCGCGGCGTGATGATCTTCCTGCCCACAGCGGAAATTTTCGCCATCACCATCGACGCGACGGGCGGGCAGTGGTGGTATATTCCGCAAGCGCCGCCCGATCAAAGTTGGGATGTGAGCGCGCCCGCGGGCTTATTCGTGCCGACGCAGGGTTTCGGTGCGGTGTGGAAAGCCGACGAGACGATTCGGCTAGCGCTCGGTTATGCGACAGGGGGCGAAGCGGGCAGCAGCGTGACCATTCAGCCGTTCGACAACGGACGCTTGATCCGCATTGATAGCTTGGCGCGCACATTCGTGTTGGTCAATGACACAAGCGTCGCATTCGGCGGGTATGAGTGACGCGCATCACAGCGCCATCACATGCTCATAGACGGCGTAAGTCTCGCGGGCGGTTTTGCGCCAGTTGAACTTGGTTGCCTGTGCCAACCCGCGTGTGATCTGCGTCTGCCGCAGCGGATTTTGACCGAGCAGCGCCAGCAGCGCACCCGCCAACTTACGCGCATCATCCGGCGGCACAAGATACGCCGCATCACCGACGATTTCTTCCATCACCGGAATCTGCGCGGCGACGACGGGCGTCCCTGACGCCAACGCTTCGATCACGGGCAAGCCGAAGCCTTCATAGGTGCTTGGCACCGCCACGACATCCGCCAGTCGCATCAGCGCGGGCTTATCCACTTCATCGACCGCGCCAATCCAGCGGATCGCGTCGCTCACGCCGATCTCGTCGGCATAAGCGCGCAAATCAGGAAACATCGGCGTTCCCCACTGCGGTTCGCGTCCGGCGATCACCAGCGGGATTGCATCGCCTTCCGCCGAAGCGACGTAGGTATACGCCGCCAGCAGCGCCTTGAGATTTTTACGCGGATCAAAGCCGCTGATATACAGCACAAATTGATCGGGCAAATCGTAAATCAAGCGGATGTCTTCATCATGTTCCGCGCCGATGCTTGGGTGAAAGGCTTCATCCGCGGCGAGATGCGTCACGGTGATCACTTCGGGCGCAATACCCAGATGCGTCACAATGTCGGCTTTCGATGCCGCGCTCAAAGTAAGAATGTGCGCCGATCCGCGCGCGGTCGCGCTGACCAGCGCAGTATATAGTCGCGCGCCAAAACCGGATGCGTATTCGGGCAGCGCCAGCGGGATCACATCCAGCACCGACGTGATCAAGCGCGCAGGTGAACTCAACGGCGCACCCCAATACGGCACATGCGCGATGTCGGCTTGAACTTGCGCCACCGCCGCCGGAAATGTCCGCTGCTCAAACCACACCTTGCCGATGTTCGACCGCGATCCGCGCGTGGTCAGCGCGGTCACGCCAGCGGGCAGATCATCCGCATTGGCATCAGCGGGCAACACCAGCGTGATCTTGAGATCGGGCGCGACTTTCCGCAGCGCTGCCGTTAAACGCCGCACATACTGTCCGCTGCCCGTGAAAGGTTGATCCCAAAACCAGCCGTTAAGCGCAACGTGCATCAAGCGTCCTGTTCCGTTGGCATGACGGTTTGGCAATCGCTGCACAAACCGTAAAATTCGAGCAAATGCCCGCTGATCTGAAGGTCGAGTCGCTGTTCAAGCTGCGCGGTCAGCGCATCTAAGCCGCAGTCGTCGAACTCGATCACGCGGTCACAGTTGGTGCAGATCACATGGTGATGATGTCCGCCGGGCATCAGCACATACGTCGGCGTGGTGCTGCTGTGCAGAAACGTCGGGCGGATGATGCCCAAGCGCGTGAACAAATCGAGCGTGCGGAACACACTCGCGCGCCCGATGCTGGAGTCGGCTTGCGCCACGCTTTCGAGCAGTTCCGCCGACGTGATGTGTCCGTCGTGCTGCTCGATGGCGCTTAGCACGGTCAGGCGGGCGTTGGTCAGTTTATAGCCCGCGTCGCGTAAACGTTGGGCGCGCGGGCTGAGGGTTGCATCGGTCATAACACGGGCTTTCTATGTTGATCACAATGGAAAAAATTCTACTCGATTTTCCCATTCATTCGGAATACTCGCACCAATCGCAGTCAATAGTTGTTCAATCGCTTGTCCAATGGGCATATCAGCGTGAACAAGAAAGACACCGGGCATTGGCAACCCAGCCGCGATTCGATCATAGGCGTAAGTGGGCATGGTATCAGCATCATGCGAGAGCAAGATTCGATTCTGCTGCGCTGCCCACGCTAAAACCTCAGGATCGGGCTGCATATACAGTTCAGGAATATCTTGCACACGCAGAACATCAAGCGCGAGATTTTCTCGTATCATGCCATTGAGGATGCGACCATTAAAGTTTTCGTCTGCCAAGAGCGCGATCATTCATCGTGCTTTCCGATGCTCGGCGGTTCATCCAAGTGTGTTTGAATTCTGGCGCGCAGTTCACGATACTGTGGGTCTTGCATTTGCCGTGCTTGCATTTCAGCTTGTAGTTGATCCGCCCGCTGTCGGCGTTCATGTAGATACTCATCTAGGCTTCGCTGATTACGCAGATAAAAGCCAATCAGCAGATAGACCGCATCCAGCGACAGCGTAGGAAAACCCTCAACAATTTCTTGTGGGGTATCGCCGACTCGATAACGGGCAATGATCGTATCAATCGGAATGCGGGTTCCGCTGATCCGCAACGTGCCATCATCGGCTTGAATTAAGGGAATTGCTTCAGTATGCGGAAATGTCAGCATCGCGTTGATCCTTAAGCAGCGCTCGTTCGTTCAAGTATATCACTCGAAGGCGATGAAATAATCGATCTGCTCTGGCACAGGCGTGAGAATGTAGACATCGACATAACGCGCCCAATGCTGATAATCGTGATCCTCATAACCGAGATCGACCCATAAGCGCTTCGGATGCGGGCCGCCCGTATCTTGGATCGAGCCGACGCCATAACCCGCGACGAAAATTTCCGTGTTGTAAGGCAGCACGCGCGGGCTGCTGCCGACGATGCCATGGCGCAGCGTCGCGCCGGTCGCGGTGGTCGTGCTGCCTCCCACCGCCGCCGGATGATAACTGGTGGCATACATGCGTAACACGCGCCAATACTCGCGCGCGCCCTGCGGCGTATCAATGGTGCGGATGACCACGCGCGTGCCATAGCCCACGATATGATTGCGCGCTTCTTGAATAACAGCTTCACTCTCAACCACGCGCGCGATCTCATGATCGTTCTCATAGCGGACGCGCGTGCGCGTCTCGATCACACCATCCTGACCGCGTTGCAGCACCCGGCGGTTATCGATCTCCAAGTCGGGATCGGCTTGTTGAACCGTCTCATAACTGACCGTGCGTGTTTCCGTTTCGATAGCTTCGCGCACGCGCATCACGCGGATCGTCATGCCCGGTTGCAAGCGCGCGCCTTCACTCGGTACGGTGTAATCTAGCCCGACCAACGCGACACCCGCCGCCGCCAGCGCATCCCCACCCGATCCGCCCTGTGTGCGCGTGCTGCGTGTCTCGCCATCGACCACGATCTGCACCGGACGCGCCCGCGTGATGTAAACCGCGCTCACGGCATCAATCGGCGTGTTGATGTCAGGTGTAACGCGATCCGTGACGAACAGCGTGATGCCCGCCTGATGCAGCGCCTCACCAACGGTTTCGCCCGTCGTGCTGATCATGTTGGCGGGTTCGTCGCCGTCGTAAAATGGTCACGGCGCGTTCGTGGCGCACGGTGATATGCGTGGGCGGCGCATTCCAGCGCGCGAGTTCCGC
>JBGSRB010000596.1:0-6624 GCA_041737735.1 Anaerolineae bacterium
CGGGATCGTAACCGAACGGATTTCAGTGGTTTTTCACCCGATCCCCGTCCCCCGCTCCGAATGTTGCCTTTGGCAAGCGCAACCTAACGGAGTGGGGGAGAAGAACGATCTGCATTGGATCACAGAGTTGCTTGAGTAACCTGAAGCGCAAACACACGCCCACCATGATCGGCACGACGCGCACAATGTGAGTATAATCAGGACGCATTGCAAGTAGTGCAACCATGCGCGATCAAGCTCAACGAGACCAGCGTGATGACAACAGGCAGTGACCGCACCAACGATGAATGGCTGGCAGACCTGCGCGCAAGCGCGGATGTGCAAGCGCACGCCCTCCAAGACCTGCAAACGCGCTTACAGCGTGGCATTTTCTACTACTTGAGCCGCGAACGCAGCGATCTAACGCATCTGAGCGCCAACGAGATCACGCAGATGGCGCAGGATATGGCGCAGGACGCCATCCTGCGCGTGATCGATAATCTCGACAGTTTTCGCGGCGATAGCTTGTTCACGACATGGGCGACGCGCATCGCCGTGCGTGTGGCGATCAGCGATCTGCGGCGCGCGCGTTATAAAGACTTCAGCCTCGATAACCTAACCGCCAACGGCGATCTCATGCCGAGCGCCAGCAGCATCACCGGTGATCAGCCGCCGCTGCCCGAACGCGCCACCGAACAAGATGAAGTGATGAGCAGGATTCACGCGACGATCCGCGAAGCGCTGACCGAACGCCAATATCAAGCGCTGATCGCCGTCGCTGTTGAAGACGTGCCGCTAGAAGTGGTGGCGGAACGCATGGGAACAAATCGTAATGCGCTGTATAAGCTGATCCACGATGCGCGGCGCAAACTGCGCCTCAAGCTGGAAGCACAGGGCTTGACCATGGATTACATCTACAAGCTGTTTCAAGCCTAAAAGGGGCGACGCACGGGGCGCTGTGTGCATCTCCCCCTCGCCCCACCAGCCACTAACGCCTAGTCCACTGCCAATTGTGCGCTGGTCACGCCGTGAATCAGCACGTTATCCGTCCATTCCAGAGCGGACGGGTCCTGTGCCAGTCGCAACTGCGGCAGCCGCGTGATCAACGCTTGCACCGCCAGCACACCTTCGAGTCGTGCCAGCGGCGCGCCCACGCAGTAATGAATGCCGCTGCCAAAGGCGATATGCGGGTTCGGGTCGCGCGTGATGTCAAAACTATCGGGGTTGGCGAACTTACGCGGATCGCGATTAGCGCTGTGCAAACCCACCGACACCAGATCGCCCGGTTGGATCGTGCCGCCGTCCACATCGAGCGGCGCATTCGTCCAGCGGTCGGTCGCGTTTTCGACAGGCCCGTTATAGCGCAGCATTTCCTCAGTCGCGGAACGGATCAGCGTGGGGTTGGCGCGCAGCAACGCCAATTGATCGGGGTGTTCCAACAGCGCCAGCGTGCCGTTGCCGATCAGATTGACGGTGGTTTCATGTCCCGCGATCAAGAGCAGGAAGATCATCCCCAACAGTTCGGGATGCGTCAGCGCGTCGCCTGCCTCTTGCACATGCACGAGATTGCTCAGCAGGTCGGCGCGCGGGTTGGCGCGACGCTCATCGATCAGGTTGTTCATATAGACGATGAACTCGAACGCCGCCATTTGCATCGCCGCACCCTCTTGCCGCGCGATGATGACTTGCGACCAGCGGCGGAAATCCGCTTGATCCGTTTGCGGCACGCCAAGCATTTCCGCGATCACGGTGATCGGCAGGGGCAGCGCGTAATCTTCGATCAGGTCGAATGTACCTTGTTCCTGAATACGGTCGATCAACGTATCGGCAATTTGTTGAATGCGCGGGCGCAGGTCTTCGATAATGCGCGGTGTGAAAGCTTTATGGATCAGTGCGCGCAGCCGCGTATGATCCGGCGGATCGACCAGCAGCATCATGCGGTCGAAAATTTCCAGCGTCGGGTCGGGTGCGGGCAATTTGAAGCGTTCCAGCACGTCATCGGGCAGCGAGCGAATGCTTTTGATGAACTGCGTGTGCTTCTTGAGCATCTCCACGCCTTCATCGTAGCGCGTGACCAACCAGTGGGTATATAGATTCCCAGTGCTGACTTGCACAAAAGCGGCAGTTTCGCGCATCCGCGCATAGATGTCATGGGTGTGACCGGCTTGGGCGGGGTCGAATAATTCATCCCAATAGTAGGTGACTTTGTTCATGCTGACAGGTCGTCCTCGTGGATATAGACAAGTGTAAAAGATTATACGTGGTTTTGTGCGCACGGGGTAGATTAACGTTTGCGTAGAGGCGACGATGTGCGCACATCATCGCCTCTGATTCGCGTCACTCCGTGGCTAGGCGCGCGCTGGACACACCATGCACCAGCATACTGTGCAGCCACGGGAGGGTGGCGGGGTCTTGCGCTAGGCGCAGCTTGGGCAGCCGTGTGACCAGTGTTTGAATCATCAAGCTGGCTTCGATGCGTGCCAGCGGCGCGCCGATGCAGTAGTGGATGCCGCCGCCTAACGCGATGTGCGGGTTCGGATCGCGCGTGATGTCGAATACATCGGGGTTGGCGAATTTGCGCGGGTCGCGGTTGGCGCTGAGCAAACCCACCGACACCAGATCGCCGGGCTGCATCGTGCCGCCGTCCACTTCCAGCGTTTGCCGCATCCAGCGGTCGGCGGCGGTCTTGGCTGATCCGTCATAGCGCATCATTTCCTCAACGGCGGGGCGAATCAACGGCGGATTCGCGCGCAGCAGCGCCAGTTGATCCGGATGTTGTAGCAGCGCCAACACGCCGTTGCCCAACATATTCAGGGTGGTTTCGTGTCCGGCTGTGAGCAGCAAAAAGATCATGCCGAGCAGTTCTTCATGGGTGAGACTGTCTTCAACTTCGCGGGCATAGATCAAAGCGCTGATCAGATCGTCGCGCGGGACTTCGCGGCGCTGATCGATCATATTGTTCATGTAAATCATGAACTCGAATGCCGCCTGTTGAATTTCAGGTCCGATCATTTGTAAATCGAACCCGGCTAGATTACGCACGATAGTGTCAGCCCAACGGCGGAAGTTCGCCTGATCTTCGACTGGTACGCCCATCATTTCTGCGATCACGGTGACGGCAGCCGGCGCCGCGAAATCGTCGATCAGATCGAACTCGCTTTGTTCCTCAAGGCGATCAACCAGATCATCGGCAATTTGCTGCACGCGCGGGCGCAGTTCCTCCACCATACGCGGCGTGAAGGCTTTCTGCACCAAACCGCGCAAGCGGGTGTGATCAGGCGGATCGAGCATGACCATCATGCGGTTGAACGCTTCAATCATCGGGTCGGGCGCGGGCAAATTCATGCGTGCCTGCACATCGGGCGGCAAGGTTTGGGGATTTTTGGCGAGCAGCGCATTGTTCTTGATCAGATCAACACATTCGTCATAGCGGGTGATCCACCAGTGGGTGTAACCCGGGTTGGTGCTGACTTTGACAAAAGCGGCAGTTTCACGCATCCGCGCAAAGATTTCATGAGCATGAGCGGCGTTGGCGGGGTCTAACAGTTCTTCCCAATAGACTTGGACATTGGTCATGTTGGGGTTCATCCTTTTAGACGTGGACAACTGTATAAGATTATACGCGCTTTTGGGGCAAATGTAACATTTTTGTTAACAGAATAATTGTGTGCGCGGGTGGCGGAGAATGACGCGGCGCGCCCAAAAAGGGACTTGGTGCATCCAAGTCCCTCTCACCAGCGGATCAAGCGTAATGGATTAAGCGAACGACCAGTCTTTGAGCATGGCAGCCAGCAGCGCGGCGCGGCGTGGCAGCGAGTCGATCACGACTTGTTCGTGCAGCGCGTGTAAGCCATCCCCCTGCGGGCCCAAGCCATCCAGCACGGCAACACCGAGCGTCGCCACCGTGTTACCGTCACTCGCGCCACCGCTGCCGTCTTCGCGCACGGTCAAGCCGTAGCGCTCACCAATGGCTTTGCACTGGGCAAACGTGGCGATCATCAGGTCGTCGTGTTCCATCGGCTTATGCCCGTTGATCTTCTCGACGCGCACTTTCGCACCCGGCATGATCGGTTCGAGCGCCATCATGGTGTCGTAAATTTCGTTCCACGTTTGCACGGTCAACGAGCGCGTATCGACATGCGCGACCACCTTCGCGGGAATTACGTTCGTCGCGCTGCCGCCTTCGACCACCGTCACGCTGACGGATGTTCCGCGCTTGTAATCATTCAATTCACGCAAGCGCAACGCCTGCTGCGCGAACTCGATGATCGCGTTAATGCCCTTTTCCGGCGCGTTACCCGCGTGCGCGGGCAAGCCGTCGATCTCGATTTTGTAGGTAGCGATGCCCTTGCGCCACGTTTTCAGCGCTTCTTCGGGCGTGGCGGGTTCCATGACCAGCGTCAAGCCGCTTTGTCCGGCGACATCCTTGATGATGTCGGTCGAATAGATGCTGCCCACTTCTTCATCGGTGGTCATCAGCACCCAGATCGGGCGATTGGGCAGTTCGCCGCGATCCTTCAGCCCGCGCAATGCCTCCAGCACCAGCGTGATGCCGCCTTTCATGTCGATGGCGCCGGGTCCGTAGAGGATGCCGTCCTCAATGCGAACGGGACGCTCAGCCAAGGTGCCTTGTTTCCACACGGTGTCCGTGTGAATCAAAAACAGGATCGGCTTGCCCGTCGCATTGACATTCCACTTTGCCCACAGCACATCGCCCACCGTTGCCTGCGGATAGCGCACGACTTCATCCGCGCCTAAATCGCGGAACTGCTGCTCCATAAACGCGCCCATCGCATCCACCAGTGGCTTGTTCAGGGTGGGCGTTTCAAAGTTGACGAGCGTCGTCAGCGTGGTGATCAGCGCTTCGCGGCGATCTTGAAAATAGCGTAATAAATCACTCATGGCGTCCTCAATATTCGTGAATGCTTTCACACAGACGCACGATTATAACGCTCTCTTAAAGTTTTGCAGGGGATTGGTTTTGGTCGGGGGAAGTCATCGCGAACACATCTAACTGTGTTGCTTCATAACGCTTATCCGGCTATACTGTCATGCTTACAAAAATAAAAACTCAAATAAAACGCTAGAGGTATTTATGACGGTAATTTGGACATCCCAAAAAGTTTACACGCTTACAAATTACATAAGTGAAGCTGATCTTGAAACTGCCATTATTCAAGTGCAGTTAGAATTGTTCGGTAGCAAGCGCATTTATTTAGATGTGAAGAAGAAAATCGGACAAAGCATTAGTCGCAAAAATATTCCAGACGGCTATCTGATTGATCTAAGTGGGCGCAAACCCCGGCTCTATGTGGTTGAAAACGAACTAGCATCCCATGATCCCTTGCGCCATGTCGCCGTGCAATTGTTAGAATTTTCTTTGTCTTTTCCTTCAGATAAACGCAAAATCAAACAGATATTGTTTGACGCTCTGCAAACCAGCACATCAGCCAAAGCATTATGTGAAGCGTTTGTGGCATCACACAACTATCGCAATCTTGACCACATGCTTGAAGAAATGGTGTTTGATGCTCCCTTCGCTGCTTTGGTCATTATTGATGAAATGTCGGATGAACTTCAAACGGTGTTAGCTGAGCGTCTCAAATTTGGTGTTGAAGTTCTAAAAATTTCACGTTACCGAAGCACGGATGGCGAAACACTCTATCAATTTGAGCCTTTCTTGGCTGATATTGGCGAAGACTTGTCCACTGCTAACACAGTGCAAGAAGCGCAACTGCTCGACATTGAGGAAATTGACACCATAGTTGTTCCAGCACAATCAGAAGGGTTTCAAGCAACTTTTCTGGGTGAGAATCGCTGGCACGCGATTCGTATTCACGGAACGATGCGCCCGCAAATTAAGTATATTGCTGCCTATCAAGTTCGCCCGACTTCCGCAATTACCCATATTGCGCCTGTAAGTTCCATTGAGCCGTGGGGCGATACTGGAAAATTTGTGGTCAATTTCACAGAACTTGCTCAAGCAATCGAGCCAATTAAACTCATCCCCAAAGGACGGGTCAAAGCGCTGCAAAATATTCGTTATACAACATTGAAACGACTAGAGTCAGCTAAAACCCTTGATGATGTTTGGTAAACCCTCTAAATCTACCATGATTAGGTTGTAGCAAAATAACCCCCTTGCCCGCTGCTAACTTGAGCAAATTTCAGCAAACATGGGAAGAAGATCATCCCAATGTTTGTGACCAAGAACGCCTTTCGTTCGTATAATAGATAGCAGCAACCTGATCTTAAGTATAAATGAGGCAGACTAATGCAGCCCGATGAACTTTTGCGTGAAGGGATCGCCGCCTTTCAAGCGGGGGATCGTGCCACCGCCCACACTTATTTAACTGAACTAGTCGCGCTTGAACCGAATAATGAACAGGGCTGGTATTATCTTGCCGCCACGGAAAGCGACCCGATCAAGCGGCGTGAATATTTAGAGCGCGTGTTGACGCTCAACCCGAACAATCCCAAAGCGCGCGAAGTGCTGGATCGGCTGAAAGCCCGCATCGAGGAACCGGAACCCGTCGTCGCTGCTGAAGCGCCGCGCATCGACGCCGACGCGCCGAATCGCAACCGCATTCGTGAACTGCGTCAACCGCTGCCCGGCGAAGCGCGCGATCCCGCTCAGGGCTATAA
>JBGSRB010000597.1:0-5067 GCA_041737735.1 Anaerolineae bacterium
GGTCAGCGTGGCGACGGTCGTCATGTTCGGCGCGCTCAAGGTCGTCGGCATGTTGCGGATGCCCGCTTCGGCGGATGTGGTCGGCATCGACGTGTACGAACACGGTGCGACCCTGTGGCCCGACGTGCTGCCGCACCCGGAAGATGTTCCGGCGAGCGCGGGTTCGCGCGCGGCGGTTCCCGGCGTGGGTGATTAGTTCACTCAGCATCAATCAATACAGTAACTCAGCCAAAGAGGAAACGAACGGGGATGGGCGTGCGCGCTCATCCCCGTTTTTGTTTTGCCGCGCACTTACCATTTTTGCCCTCATCTTACTCTCAATGGACAAACCCGCAGCCCCATGCTATACTATTTAAGTCTATTCATCATATTCATCTGATGATTGTGTTATATGTCGAAAATTGATCTTGAGTCCGACCTGCTTGCTTACATCGTCGCGCGCGACTTCCAGCCCGGTGACCGTCTACCCACGATCAACGAGTTGAAAGACGAGCAGCATCTTGGCGTCAGCATCAGCAAAGTGCGCGAACAGCTTGAAGTCGCGCGCGTGCTAGGCTTAGTCGAAGTGCGCTCGAAAACCGGCATGAAAATGAAGCCCTACAGCTTTACGCCTGCCGTTCGCCTCAGCTTATTCTATGCGCTGGCGCGTGATGCGCGTGCGTTTGAGGCGTTCAGCGAAGTGCGCAATCATGTCGAAGTCGCCTTCTGGAACGAAGCCTGCGAACGCCTGCTCGATGACGACAAAGCCCTCATGCGCCAATGTCTTGCCGACGCCCAAGCCAAGCTCAACGGCGAACAGGTGCGGATTCCCAATTTCGAACATCGCATCTTTCATCTGACCGTGTTCAAGCGCTTGGAAAATCCGTTTGTGATGGGCATTCTCGAAGCTTACTGGGATGCCTACGACGCCGCCGAGCGCAACCGCTATGCCGCCTATCGTTATCTCACCGAAGTGTGGACGTATCACCAGCGCATTTTCGATGCGATCTGCGCGGACGATTTCGACACGGCGAAAACTCTTTTTGTCGAACACACCGGCTTGATTCGCTTTCGTCCGGCGGCGCAACCCGCGCCCCCGCCCGAACCCTGATCGCCGGACAATCGAGAACGCAAATAATAATTTTTTGAGGAGACCACCTATCACCCCACTCTAAACTCAGGCGGCGTCACGCTCAACCCAACCACCTTTATCCATTTTAGGAGTAAGTCAGGCAATCATGGCTATCGATCTTCAACCCGAAGTGCAGATCAAAACCAGCGGTTATCAGCCCGGCGTCAACGACTTCGCCCTGATGGTCGCCACCAAGAACGGCAGCGGCAGCCAAACATCGAACCTTGTGCTGATCCGTTCGCTGTTCAAGATGGGCATTCCCGTCAGCGGCAAGAACCTGTTCCCGTCGAACATTAAAGGCTTGCCGACGTGGTACACCATCCGCGCCAGCAAAGACGGCTACACCGCGCGCCGTTCCACCACCGAGATCAGCGTCGGCTTTAACCAAGACACGATCACGGAAGACATCGCGGGCGTTGCCCCCGGCGGCGTGATCATCACCAACGCCGACCTGAAATACCGCATCGAACGCACCGACATCACCGCTTATGAGCTGCCCGTCAAGGCGATCATGGCGCAAGCCGAGTTCCCCAAAGACTTTGCGGATCGCATCGCCAACATGGTCTACGTCGGCGCGTGCTGCTATCTGTTCCGCATTCCGCTGGATGTCGCCTATGGCGCGCTGCTCGACCAGTTCAACGGCAAAGAAAAACCCGCCAAGATGAATTACAACGTCATCGAATTGGCGTATCAGTGGACGGAAACCAATCTCACCAAGCAAGACCCGTATTACTTCGAGCCGCTTGATATGACGGCGGGCAAAATCATGATCGAAGGCAACGAAGCGGCGGCGCTTGGCGCGCTGTTCGGCGGGCTGACCTTCAGCGCGTGGTATCCGATCACGCCTTCGACCAGCCTGATCGACAGCGTGATCACGCACATGAAGCTGCGTCAAGACCCCGAAACGGGCAAGAACACCGTCGCCGTCGTGCAGGCGGAGGACGAACTCGCCGCCATCGGCATGATCATCGGCGCAGGCTGGGCGGGCGCACGCTCAATGACCGCCACCAGCGGACCCGGCATCAGCCTGATGGCGGAATTCGCGGGCTTGGCTTATTTTGCGGAAGTGCCAGCCGTCGTCTGGGATGTCACGCGCACGGGTCCCAGCACGGGCTTACCCACGCGCACCAGTCAAGGCGACTTGCTCTCGCTCTATACGCTCAGTCACGGTGATAAGCGCCACGTGGTGCTGCTGCCCGCCGACGCCGAAGAATGCTTCGAGTGCGGTTGGCGCGCGCTTGACCTTGCCGAACAGTTGCAAACGATCATCTTTGTGATGAGCGATCTTGACTTGGGCATGAACCTGTGGCTATCGGAACCGTTCAAGTATCCCGACCAGCCGATTCAGCATGGTAAAACGCTCGATCAGGCGAAGCTCGAACAATTCTTCGCGGACAAAGACGAATGGTTCCGCTTCCGCGATTATGATCAGGATGGCGTCGGCTATCGCACCGTGCCGGGAACCGACAACCCGCGCGCGGCGTACTTCACGCGCGGCACGGGTCACAACGAGATGGCGGTTTACAGCGAACGCAGCGACGATTGGGTGCGTAATCTCGAACGCCTGCGCCGCAAATTCGAGACTGCCAAAACGCTCATTCCCCAACCCGTGATCGAGTTCGATCCCGCCAACGAGATCGGCTTGATCTCGTATGGCTCGAATCATCCGGCGCTGGTCGAAGCGCGCGATCGCATGGCGGCGGATGGCATCCCCACCAACTACATGCGCATTCGCGCGCTGCCCTTCACCGACGATGTGCGCGACTTCATCAGCAAGCACAAGCGCGTTTACGTCATCGAAAACAACTTCGATGGACAAATGGCGCAAATTCTACGCATGGAACTCGGCGGCGACCTGACCAACCTGGTCGCGCTGCCCTGCGGTGACACCCTGCCCATGACCGCCCGCTGGATTCACGAGCGTGTTTTAGTGAAGGAAAACAACTAATCATGACGCAAACACCCACCATCAAGCGCGAAGATTATCGCGGCGGCAAAAGCACGCTCTGCCCCGGCTGCGGTCACGATTCGATCTCGGCGCAGATCATCAGCGTGGCGTATGACCTGCAACTGCCCATGCACCGCGTGATCAAGCTCAGCGGCATCGGCTGCTCCAGCAAAACGCCCGCCTATTTTCTCAAAGGATCGCACGGCTTCAACTCGGTTCACGGGCGGATGCCCTCGATTGCCACCGGCGCGACGATGGCGAATCACGACCTGATCGCGATTGCCGTCAGCGGTGATGGCGACACGGGCAGCATCGGCTTGGGACAATACAAGCATCTGATCCGCCGCAATGTTCCGGTTGTCTACATCATCGAGAACAACGGCGTCTATGGCTTGACCAAAGGACAGTTCAGCGCCACCGCCGACGAAGGACAGTTCCTCAAATATTACGGCAAGAACGATCTACCGCCCATCGATCTGTGCCTTGAAGCTATCGTCGGCGGGGCGACATTCGTCGCGCGCAGTTTCAGCGGCGATCCCAAGCAGGTGCAAACGTTGATGAAAGCGGCGCTGGCGCATCGCGGCACGGCGGTGCTGGACATCATTAGCCCGTGCGTGACCTTCAACGATACGCCCGACTCGACCAAGAGTTACGCCTACGGCAAAGAGTTTGAAATTCCGCTGCACGAGATCGAACTGCTCGCGCCCGGCTACATCGCGCCCAAGCCGGAAATCATGGTTGATGATTACGCCGAAGGCGAAGTGATCGAAGTCGAGATGCACGACGGCTCGTTCATCCGCCTCAAGAAGCTGGAAAAGGGACACGATCCGCGCAACCGCAGCGAAGCGATCCGCGTGCTGCACGACTCGGAAGATCAACGCCTGCTGCTGACCGGCTTGATCTACTATCAAGAGCCGCGCCCGACGTTGGGCGACACGCTCAACTTGACCGATACGCCGCTGTCGATGCTGCCCGACGAGAAGCTGCGCCCATCGGCGGATGCACTCGCCCAAGTCATGTCGCAGTACGCTTAGACCGCGCTGCTGTTTACTGCCCTTCATCCCCTGCTTGTTCTCCCCCTCTCCGTTAGCCTGCGCTTGCCGTCGGCAACATTCGGGGAGGGGGAGGCAACCGAAGGTTGCACGGGGTGGGGTGAAAAATCCCCCGTGTGATATGCTTCCAACTCCCCCGTAAACAACTTCAGCATATCTGAGCATATGTGCTAAAATGACGCATAATTCGCCATTACTTTTACGAGGCACACCTAGATGCTTACCCATGAGCGCCTGCACGCGGCGCTAGCCGGACGCGCGTTCGCGTTCCACGAGACGATCACCAGCACCAACGATCACGCGCTGACGTGGATCGCCGACGGTGCGCCCGACGGATCACTCGTGATCGCGGATGTGCAAACCAGCGGACGCGGTCGCTTAGGGCGCGCATGGTTCGCGCCCGCCGGAACCGCTTTGATGTTCTCGTACATCTGCCAACCGCGCCTCGCGCATCTGCCCTACATGAGCATGGCGGGAACGGTCGCCGTCTGCGAAGTGGTCGCAGCGCTCGGCGCACATGTCGGCATCAAGTGGCCCAACGATGTGCAAATTGACGGGCGCAAGCTGTGCGGCGTGCTGCCCGAAGCCAACTGGAACGGCGGCGATCTCATCGGGGTGACGTTGGGCATCGGCTTGAATGTGCGCGTCGATTTCCGCGAGACGCCGCTTGCCGCCAGCGCCATCAGCCTGCATGATGCACTCGGCGTCACCACGCTCGATCGTCTCGATCTGCTGCTGCATTTGCTCGAACGGCTCGATTACTGGACGGCGCATCTGGGCGATGACGCGCTGTTTGAGGCATGGACGCGCCGCTTGACCACCATCGGTCAGCGCGTGACCGTGCAGCAAACGCAAGGCGCGATCAGCGGCGTGGCGGAACAGGTGATCGCGCGGGCGCGCTGTTCATCCGTGACGACAACGGCGTGCTTCAGCGCGTGATCGCGGGCGACATCGCC
>JBGSRB010000650.1:0-2131 GCA_041737735.1 Anaerolineae bacterium
GGCGCGCAGGTGATCTATGTATACAGCATCGATGGCGAAGACGGCTTAGCGCTGACCGATCTCGCGGGCGGCGAGTTTCCGCGCAAGATCGCGCGCGGGCATGATTTCTATGCACAACCGCATGTGCATCCACGCGGGGAATGGCTGGCGTATGTCGCGTGGGATCGCCCGTCGATGCCGTGGGACAGCACGCTGATTCGGCTGGCGCGCTTCGATGGTGATACGCTGAGCGATGATCGCGTAATCGCAGGCAGTACGGGTATCTCCGTGATGCAGCCGACCTTCTCACCCGACGGACGCACGCTCGCTTACATCAGTGATGCGGCGGGCTGGTGGCAAATTTATCTGTACGATCTGATCACGGGGCAGCAGCGCCGTTTGACCGACGCCGACGCTGAATATACCGTGCCGCTGTGGGTGCAGGGCGTGCGAACATTCGCGTTTACGCCTGATGGCACGGCGATCTATGCGCTGCGCGTCGATCAGGGTTTGTTCAGCTTAGCGCGCATCGATGTGATCAGCGGTGTGGAAACGCGCGTGCAGACGCTGGACGACTACCCCGGCTTGCGCCAGATCGCCAGCGCGGATCACGGTGAGATCGCGCTGATCGCGGGCAGCACCACGCAACCCGATCAGGTGGTGTCGTTGGATGCTGAAACGCATACGACGCGCGTGCGCCTGCGCGGTGGTTATGCTATGCTGACTCCGCGCCTTGCCAAGCTGGAGGCGATCACGTGGACGACGCCCGACGGTGAGAGCGCGCATGGCTTCTACTATCCGCCCGTTTCCTTATATGGCGATGAAGGTTGGGGCGCGCCCCCGCTGATCGTCGAGGTTCATGGTGGACCCACCAGTCAGATGCGCCTGATTTACGATCCGCAGGTGCATTACTTCACCACGCGCGGCTTTGCGGTGCTGCAAGTCAATCATCGCGGCGGCACGGGCTACGGCAAAGCCTACAAAGACGTGTATCACGGCAATTGGGGCGTGCATGATGTGATCGATAGTGTGAGCGGCGCGCTGCATCTGGTTGAGCAAGGTTTAGCCAACCGCGATCAGTTGATCATCATGGGCGGGAGCGCGGGCGGCTTCACCGTGCTGCAAACGCTGATCGATCAGCCGGGGGTGTTCAAAGTGGGCGTCTGCTTATATGGTGTGGCGAATCAATTCTCGATCAGCTTCGACGCCGAATGGAAGTTTGAAGCCGACTACAATTTCACGCTGTTGGGCGCGCTGCCCGAAGCGCTGGACGTGTGGCGGCAGCGTTCGCCCGCCTTCCATGCTGATAAAATCAGCGATGCGCTGATCGTGTTTCAAGGCACGGATGATGAAGTCGTGCCGCAAGCACAGTCGGATGAGATCATCGCGGCGATCAAGCGGCGCGGCGTGCCGCACGAATATCACGTGTATGCGGGTGAAGGACATGGTTTCCGCAAGCCGGAAACGATCACGCATTTTCTGGAGACCACGCTCCAATTCATCAAGGCGCAAATCTTGTATCGCTGAGAGCGGCATGTTTGCGGTCATTGGTTTATTTTCCATCTTGAAAGCGGGTTGTGTGTATTATGCCAGTTGCCTTACTCGATGTTGTCTATGTCCTGATTGGTTTAGTTGGCTTATTCTTCGGCGGTGAATTCGTCGTCAGTTCGGCGTCACGGTTGGCGCGCAGTTTTGGCGTTCCGGCGTTGATCATCGGCTTGACGGTGGTCTCGTTCGGCACATCGCTGCCCGAACTGCTGGTCAGCGTGAACGCGGCGACCAGCGGCAGCAGCGGGATCGCCATCGGTAACGTGGTCGGGTCGAACATCGCCAACATCGGCTTGATCCTCGGCTTGACGGCGCTCGTGTTCCCCGTCGGCGTGGAGCGCACGCTGATTCGCCGCGAAATTCCGATCATGATCGCTGTGTCGCTGTTGTTCTTCGCGCTGGTGCAGGATGGCGAAGTCAGCCGCTTGGATGGTGCGCTGCTGTTCGTCGGCTTGATCGTGTTCAACGTCGGCTTGATCTGGGAAGCGCGCAACGATCAGCACGACGCCGAAGATACGAGCGATCTGACTGTGCTGTCGCCCGCAGGCACAGTGTCACGCGGGCGGTCGTTAGGGCGGCTGCTGATCGGCTTTGTGATTCTGGC
>JBGSRB010000653.1:0-8224 GCA_041737735.1 Anaerolineae bacterium
GCCGACGCCAACGAGATCATGGCGCTGCTGCATTTGATCCCCGCCAACCGTGAACTCAAGCCCGACGATTGGCGCGCGATTCAGCAGCGCTTCCGCGAGTCCGACTCGGTCGAAGTGTTCGTCGCGGTTGAAGCGGGAACGCCGCCGATCATTATCGGCTTCAGCGCGTTGTCGATCGTGCGTGGCTTGACCGGGGGCGCGGGCATCATCAGCGATATGGCGGTGCTGCCCACATATCAACGGCGCGGAGTGGGCGCGGCATTGCTCGAAGCAGTCATGAAGCGCGCCGAACGCCTGAATTTAGATCGACTGCTGGTCGATGCGGCACGCGCCAATGACCGCGCGCGCGCCTTTTACGAGTCGCTCGGTTTCGCGGGCGCGGAAATGCTCACGCTGCGCCTGCGCTGATCATCACATGCGCGTTTCTTCTTCGTGCAGCGCGTCAGCCAGCGCCGCCGCCGCTGCATCATTCGCGAACTCGCGCAGTTCGTGTTCGAGATTTTCCAGTTCTTCCGCGCCTGACATCATGCGGATCATATCGTCGCGGCTGATGTCGTTTTTGGTGTATGTTCCCATGGTTTTGCCGCGCTTGAGAATGGTAAAGCGGTTGCCAATCGGGTAGGCATGGTGCGGGTTATGCGTGATGAAGATCACCGCGACGCCCTGCGCGCGCGCCTGCGCGATGTAACGCAGCACCGTTCCCGCCTGTTTAACGCCCAACGCCGACGTGGGTTCGTCCAGAATTAGCACCTTCGCGCCGAAATAAACCGCACGCGCAATCGCCACTGATTGCCGTTCGCCGCCGCTGAGCGTGCCAACGGGTTGATCGGGATCGCGAATGTCGATGCCCATCTTCGCCATTTCGTCACGCACGATCGCGCGCGCGCGCAGCACATCGAACCGCTTGAAGATGCCCCAACCCGTTGTCGGCTCAGACCCCAAAAAGAAATTGCGCGTGATGCTCATCAACGGGATCATCGCCAAGTCTTGATACACCGTGGCGATGCCCTGCGATAGCGCGTCACGCGGGGAATTGAATTTCACGAGCTTGCCGTCGATCAGATACGCGCCTTCGTCCGGTTGATGCACACCCGACAGCGTTTTGATCAGCGTCGATTTGCCCGCGCCATTGTCGCCCAACAAACACATGACTTCACCGGGGTAGAGCGTCATCGACACGCCGTTGAGCGCGATCACGCTGCCAAAATATTTCGAGATGTCGCGCACTTCTAGCACAGGCGTGATGTTCGTGGACATTTCGCCTCCGCCGCTGCTTGTTTGCGAATGTAATTGTTGACTAGCACAGCGATGATCAGCATCGCGCCCATGAAGGCGAGAAACCAGTCTGAATCGACGCCGCTGAACACGATCCCCTGCTGCACCATGCCGAAGATCAGCGCGCCGAATAACGCGCCGATGGCTGATCCATAGCCGCCTGTCAGCAGCGTGCCGCCGATCACCACCGTGATGATGGCGTAAAACTCGCGCAGTTCGCCGCGCAGGGTGTCGGCGCTGCCCACGGACAATACTTGAATCGACGCGACCAACCACGCCGCCGCCGCCGTCGTCATGAACAGCATGATCTTCATGCGATTGACCGGAACGCCGACGTTGCGCGCGGCGTTGGCATCGCCGCCCATGCCGAAAATCCAGTTGCCGGGGCGCGTTCGCAGCAGCACATAGGTGGCAATGCCGACAATCAGCACCCACCACAGGATCGACACGGCGAATTCAGCCGACAGTCCACGCGCCGACGCCGGATCGACCACCGAAAAGGTGCTGGCAAAAATGGTCGCTGCCGAGTCGTAGTCGAGCGCATCTTTGATGCCGCCGACCTGCGTGCGTCCGGTGATCAAGCGCGTTATGCCAATGGTCGCGCCGCGTATGATGAACAGCGTACCGAGCGTGATGATGAACGACGGCAGTTTGGTGCGCACCACCAAAATCCCGTTGATCGCGCCCACAATCAGCGCGATGATCAACGATACGCCTAACGCCGCCCAGATGCTCCAACCGAACTGCACGCTCAAGATCGCCGTGATCATGCCCGCTGCGCCGATCATCGAGCCGACCGACAGATCGAACTCACCACCGATCATGAGCAGGCACACCGCCGCGCCCAGAATGCCCAACTGCGCCGCCACTTCGAGATAATTCGCCGCGCCGCGCAAACTGAGAAAGCCGCGATTGCCCGCCACCAGCGCAAAGAAAATAAACACGAGAATCGCCCCGCCCACCGCGCCCATTTCAGGACGGCGCAGCAGCTTGCGGATCGGGCTTTCGCGCGCGACGCGCTCATCACCGCGCGCGGGGCTGACCGTGTTAACCGTCATTTTTTGAGCCTCTCAAAAAGTTTGTTTTAGCTGATTGCTGCATGGCGGAATTACATGAGGGGCGCAGCGTGCTGCGCCCCTACGGTTATAACTGTTTAGCGCGTGCCAGCCGCGCTCAGATCGATCACCTGTGCGGCGGTGTCCTGCGTGACGAAGCCGGGCCCCGTCGGGATCAGGATGTTGCCGGGTGTGTTCAGGTTTTCGAGGAACAGCGTCATGTAGACGACGGCGAGATAACCCTGCGTGTACTGCTGTTGGTCAATCGCAAACAGCATGTTGCCATCACGGGTTGCCGCCAGTACTTCCGGCGACAGGTCGAAGGTTGCCACGAGCATTTCGCCCATCAAGCCTTCATTTTCCAGCACTTGCAGCACGGGCGCAGCCCCCGTGGGTCCCAGCGTGAAGATCGCGTCGATGGTTTCGTCAGCGCTCAACGCCGCCGAAACGCGATTCGCCGTACCCGTCGGGTCAGCCAGATCGACCGCGAGAACCGTCACTGTGCCGCCCGCTTCCGCCATTGCCGCGCTAAAGCCTTCGCAGCGCAGGTCAAGCGCGATGTTGCCGACTTCCTGATTGACGCACAGCGCGTTGGTTGCGCCGGCTTCCGCCATGCGCTGACCGCCGCCATAACCCGCTTCATATTCGGTTTGACCGACATGCGCCAGCACGCCGAATTCCGACGCCACATCGCTGCCACTGTTGATCGAAATCACGGGGATGCCCGCCGCAATCGCCGCCTGAATCGATGGAGCCAGCGCGTCAGGATCGGGGATCGACACGACTAAGCCATCGGGATCGCTGGCAACGGCGGCGTCGATCAACTGCGCCATCGCCACCATGTCAAACGTGGAAGGCGCTTGATATTCGACCGTCACGCGCATATCAGCGGCGGCTTGATCGACGCCATTTTTCACCACCGACCAGAACGGATCACTGGCTTGCCCATGCGTGACCACGACGATGCGAAACGGACGATCCTGCGCGGCAGCGGGCAGCGCTAACACCAGCGCCAACGCCAAAACGATAAACATTACTTTCGTCAAACGAGACATGTAAAACTCCTTCTAAGAATTCACAGTAAATGGTGCTTTTGACATCATACGCGGGGTATGGAAGTCACACAAGTCATTCGTTCACTTCGCCCACATAGACGATGCGCCCTTGTTCAGCCGCGCGCGTGGCGGCGATGCCGATCTGCAAAGCAGCGCGCGCGTCGGCGGGCGTGATGACGGGCGCGCGATCATGCAGCAGACAGTCGGCGAAGTGTTCGATCTGCGCGGTGTAGGCGCTGCCGAAGCGCTCGCCAAAATTGGCGATCACGTCGTGGGTTACGCCAGCTTGCGTCAGCGTCAGCACGGGTGTTTTTTGCAGATAGCCCACCTGTAGTGTGCCTTTGGAGCCGACGATCTCGCATTGAATATCGTAGCCGTAGATCGCCGTGCGGCTGACTTCGACATTGCCCAAGCCGCCGCCCGCAAAGCGCAGAATGATCTGCGCGTTATCGGTGTCGCCCACGTCGCGCAGTTCGGGATAGACCAGCGCTGACGACTCAGCATAGACGCGCTCGACCTCATCGCCCATATACCAGCGCAGCAAGTCGAAGTCGTGAATACCCATATCGAGGATCAAGCCGCCGCTGACAGCAGGATCGGCAAATTCTAAGCTGGTGCGATGCGGATCGCGCCCGATGCTGCGAATGTTGACCGGCTGACCGATCACGCCCGCGTCTATCTGGCGCTTGGCGGCGACGCAGCCCGCGTCAAAGCGGCGCATAAAGCCGACCATGAACGCAACGCCCGCGCGTTCGACGGTGGCGATCATGGCGTCGGTGGCGCTGAGTGTGAGCGCGGTCGGTTTTTCGCAAAAGATGTGCTTGCCCGCAGCAGCAGCGGCAATCACCACA
This sequence comes from Anaerolineae bacterium, assembly GCA_041737735.1. Classification (GTDB taxonomy): domain Bacteria; phylum Chloroflexota; class Anaerolineae; order Aggregatilineales; family Phototrophicaceae; genus Flexifilum. Next base: position 4,237 of record JBGSRB010000653.1, read on the forward strand.
TCATGATGGGTGTGTGTGGGCGTGGCGACGATCACGCCGTGCAAATCAGGATGTTCGAGCAGCGCGCCGTAATCGGGATACGCCGTCACGCCGTCGAACTGCGCGGTGAAAGCGTCGGTGAGTTCCGTGCGCGGGTCAGCAACAGCCACCAGCGCCGCGCCTTTGATCTGGCGCGCGACATGGTAAGCGTAGACCTGTCCCATGCGCCCCAAACCGATCACACCTAAACGAATAATTGTCATAGGTTCGTTAACCAAAAAATGTAGTTTGCCGATGAATACTTATGAGGATAGCATACGCCGCGTGATTGTCAATTCGCTGACGAACCATGCCAGCGCGAACCATCGGCACGGCGGTTTACCCCAAACTGCGGTATAACCATAGGCAAAACGATTCTTGGACAATACTTGACCGTCAAGGACGCACGCATGACCAAAACTTACGCCATTCTCAATATGGGGCGCAGCAGCATCGACCTTTACGCCAACGATGTCGGCGCGCCGTTTGTAGACATCACCAGTTTCGCCGCGTATGTCGGCGGATCGCCCACCAATATCTGCGTGGGCGCGCGCCGACTCGGACTCAAAACCGCCCTGCTGACCGCCGTCGGACAAGACCCCGTGGGCGATTTCATCCTCAACTTTCTGGACAAGGAAGGCGTGGATACCCAGTTCATTCCACGCAAGCCGAGCGCGCGTTCCAGCGCCGTGATCTTAGGCATCGAACCGCCGGATAAATTCCCGCTGGTGTATTACCGCGATAACGCAGCCGATAACCACCTGAGCATCGATGATGCGCTTAACGCCCCGCTGAATGATTGTCAGGTGTTCCAATTCGCAGGAACGAACCTCAGCCAAGAACCGAGCCGCAGCGCGACCTTCTTCGCCGCCGAAGCCGCGAAACAGGCGGGCGCGACCATCGTGCTGGATGTCGATTTTCGCCCCGATCAATGGCACGATGTGCGCGCGTTCGGCGTGCAAATCCGCGCGATCCTGCGCTTGGTCGATATTGTGATCGGCACGCAAGACGAGATCAACGCCGCCATGCTGACTAGTGCGGAACAAATGCAGTTGACGCACTCGCAAGTCAGCGATGCTCACGTTGAAGGCGACACCGACAAGGCGATCCGCGCGATCATGGCGGCGGGCGTGCAAGCGCTGGTGTTGAAAACGGGATCGCGCGGCTGCCAAGTGCATCTGGCGGATGGCGAAGTGATCGACGCACCGGGCTATCCCGTGGAGGTTTATAACATTCTCGGCGCGGGCGATGCCTTCGGCGGCGGCTTCTTGTATGGCTATGTCAACGGGTGGGGCTGGTATAAATCAGCGCGACTCGGCAACGCCTGCGGCGCGATTGTTGTCACCAAGCACGGCTGTGCCAACTTCATGCCCACGCTCGATGAAGTGCTGGCGTTCGTCGAGGCGCGCGGCGGTTTAGACTGATTAAATCAACACACAAGGATTGTTTATGGACTACACAGCCCAAAATTTACTAATCAAATCGTCCGACAACAGCGGATCGGGCGTGTTCGCGCGGGTGGATGCAGCGCGCGCGGGTTGGGACATGCTCAACATGGCGGCGCTGCGCCTGAACGCGGGCGAACGTTACAGCACTAGCGTCGGCGCACATGAGCATGTCAGCGTGATCTTGGGCGGGCGCTGCACCATCCGCAGCAATCATGGTGATTTCGAGAACATCGGGCGGCGCGCGAACGTGTTCAGCGGAATGCCTTACGCGCTCTATCTGCCGCGCGGCGCGGAATTTGAGATCGAAGCGCTGACCGACAACTTAGAGATCGCGTCGTGTTGGGTTCCCACCGATCAGGATCACCCCGCGCGACTGGTCACCCCCGCCGACAGTCCGATTGAGCTGCGTGGCGGCGGCAACGCCTCCCGCCAGATCAACGGGATCATCCCGCCGGGCTTCGACTGTCATCGCTTGGTCTGCGTGGAGGTTTACACGCCGTCGGGCAACTGGTCGAGCTATCCGCCGCACAAGCATGACGTGCATCGCACCGACGACGCGGGCAATCTGATCGAAGCCGATCTCGAAGAAATCTACTTCTACAAGCTCAATCCGGCGGATGGTTTCGCCTATCAGCGCGTGTATACGGGTGATCGCAGCATCGACTCGGTGGTCATGGCGGGCAATCATGACGCGGTGCTGGTGCCAGCGGGCTATCATCCGGTGGTCAGCGCGCACGGCTACACCACCTATTATCTCAACTTCTTGGCGGGTTCGGCGCAGTCGCTCGCCAACAGCGATGATCCGCAGTATGCGTGGGTGAAAGATACATGGACAACCCAAGACCCGCGCTTGCCCATCGTCAGTCACGACATGGAAGGATGAACACACCATGACGCAAACCATCCGTTTGACGATGGCGCAGGCGCTCGTCCGCTGGCTGACCGTGCAGTATGTCGCGCGCGATGGCGTCGAACAACGATTTTTCGCGGGCGTGTGGGGCATCTTCGGACATGGCAACGTGGCGGGCATCGGTGAAGCACTGCACGCCCACCGCGATCACCTGCGCTACTATCAATCGCGCAACGAGCAGGCGCAGGTTCACGCGGCGGTTGCCTACGCCAAACACAAGAATCGACTGCAAACCTTCGCCTGCACATCCTCGATTGGACCCGGCGCCACCAACATGATCACCGGGGCGGCGGTGGCAACCGTCAACCGGATTCCCGTACTGCTGCTGCCCGGCGATATTTTCGCGGAACGCATCCAAGCGCCCGTGTTGCAGCAGTTGGAAAGCGAACACTCGCTCGATGTAGGCGTCAATGACTGTTTCAAGCCCGTGTCGCGCTACTGGGATCGCTTGATGCGCCCCGAACAGTTGATCGCGGCGCTGCCGGAAGCCATGCGCGTGCTGACCTCGCCCGCCGAGACGGGAACGGTCACGCTGGCGCTGCCGCAGGACGTGCAGACTCTCGCCTATGACTATCCGGCGCACATGTTTGAAAAACACGTCTGGCACATCCCGCGTAACCGTCCCGATGTCGCTGCGCTGCGCCGTGCCGCCGAGATTATCCGCGCGGCGAAAAAACCCGTCATCGTTGCGGGCGGCGGCGTGCATTACAGCGAAGCTACCGAAGCGCTGCGCACGTTTGTCGAGCGGACGGGCATCCCGTCGGGCGAAACGCAGGCGGGCAAGGGCGCGCTCCCGTACAATCATCCGCTGAACCTGGGCGCGATTGGCGTGACCGGGACTCCCGGCGCGAACATCATGGCGCACGAGGCGGATGTCGTCATCGGCATCGGCACGCGCTACAGCGATTTCACGTCCGCCAGCAAAACGACCTTCCAGAATCCCGACGTGCAGTTCGTCAACATCAACGTGGCGGAGTTCGACGCCTACAAGCACAACGCGATTCCGCTCATGGGCGATGCGCGCGAAACGCTGGACGAACTGATGGTCGCGCTCGAAGACTATCACACGGGCGAAGCCTATGTCGCCCGCGCCAAGCAGTTCAACCTCGACTGGGACGCGGAAGTCGCGCGGATTTACAACCTCGAACACGACCCGCTCATCAGCCAGGGCGAAGTCATCGGCATGGTCAACACGCTGTCCGCCGCACGCGACGTGATGCTGTGCGCGGCGGGGAGTATGCCGGGGGATTTGCACAAGCTGTGGCGCACGCGCGACCCGAAAGGCTATCACCTCGAATACGGCTTCTCGACGATGGGCTACGAGATCGCGGGCGGACTCGGCGTCAAACTGGCGGATCCGGCGCGCGAGGTCTATGTCATGGTCGGCGACGGTTCGTATCTGATGATGAACAGCGAAATCGTCACGGCGGTGCAGGAGGGCGTCAAGCTCACGATTGTGCTGGTCGATAATCACGGATTCGCCAGCATCGGCGGCTTGTCCAAGTCGATTGGTAACGACGGCTTCGGCACGAAATACCGCTACCGCACCGATTCCGGTCAGCTCGACGGGGAAGTCCTGCCCGTCGATTACGCCGCCAACGCCGCCAGCCTC
>JBGSRB010000655.1:0-19863 GCA_041737735.1 Anaerolineae bacterium
GAGGCTGGCGCGTGGGCATTCCACCGCCGCTAGTTCCGCCGCCGCCACCGAGCGGCTGTCGTTGATACGGACGCGGGCCGCCCAACCCGCTCGACTGGGGTTCGTCGTCATCGTCGTCATCATCATCGTCGTCGTCGTTGAGGCGTGATGCAAACGGGTTCGGCTTTCTTAAGCCTGCGCCGCTGACCGATGCCCCGCGACTGAACGGGTTGGCAGTCGAACCGCTGACTGCATCATCATCATCAAGACGGTCGTCGTCATCGTTGAAATCATCATCATATCTTTTGCTCATCGTGCGTTACCTATTTCACTCTATCCATCGATGAGGACGTAACCGATCACAGCATTAGTTTCAGCAAAATGCGCGATCGTGCAAATAATCAGGGCAACCACGCCTATTGTTCCGGTAACTGCTTGCCGCGCCGCGCGCCACCCCACTTGTAGCCACGCATGATCGCGCGCTTGTCTTCAGGCAGCGCTTGCTCGATCAAATAGCGCACAAATTCCGCTTTGCTGCTGAAACCACGCGCGGCAGCCTCTTCGCTCAGCATATCGTTAGCATCCACGGTCAGCGGGACGCGCAAGTGTGCTGACGCCTTTTTAGTCATGACGCTTGCCCTTATTCCTGTCAAATGGGAAGCTGAACCGTCGGCAAAGTTGCTGGCTTGAAATGCGAACAATTCAAGTTAGCTAAATCGTATCATTAAATAGAACAAAACACAACCTACTCAACAAAAGCGGGAAGGGTTATTCCCCCTAAATTTAGGGGGAATTTAGGCGAGGAAAAGCGTGATATTTGCTTTCTCGCCCGCTTGCCAGCGGCACGATTCAGAGCGGGGTTAGCGGTGGTTTTTGTTCTAAAATTAGGCGTCAATTTGATGCAAGCGCTGGCTATAATTGTGGACGCGCGCGCCCAACCGTGATCACGATGCCAGCGAACAAGATCAGCAGCAAAATCAAGCTGAGTGGAAAGGTCATGTAGAGGTATAACGCTTGAATTCCGGTAACGACAGCGGCAAGCGCGCCAAATTCAAGCAAAGCGTAGATCGGATAGAGGCGTGTGGGTCGGTAGAACTGCCAGAGCGCCGCCGCGATGATCCCCGCCAGCAGCGCTTCTTCAAGCTGGGGCAGCAAACACATCGCCACGATATACCCGCCGAGCGTGACCAGCAGCGCCTGCTGCGAATTGACCGTCTGCCGAACGCGCAGCACGAGCGCACCCAACATGCCGAGTAAGCCAAGCTGGATCAGCAGCGTGCCGACGGTGGCGAGGGACGCCTGCGCGCCATAACGCAGGAAAGTTTGATAAAGCGAGTTCTGAATGGTGTTGAACATGACTTCAGTGCCGCCCCACGGATAGCGCGCTTGCAGCGTCAACACGAATTGATAATAGTCGCTCAAAACGCTAAGCCCGCGTTCACCACCTGTTAGAACAATAAACAACGCTGCCAGCCCCACATAACCGCTGGCTGACACCAGCACCGCTTTGATCAGCCAGCGATCTTGTTTGAGTGCCAGCGCATACAGCAGCGGGAAACACCATTGTGGCTTAATCACCAGAATGATTGCCGCCAGCACGCCCGTCCATGCCAATTTCTGGCGCATGACCGCCCACAGCAAGCCGCCGCTTAACAGCACCAGCACGGGTCCCACGTTGCCGTATGCCATGTTGCCTAACCAGTCATACGCAACAAAGATGAACAGGGGCAGATACGACCAGAAGCGGAAGCCGAGTTCGCGCAGCAGGCGCAGCCACAGCAAAACCCCCGCGATATAGCTCACGGCGATCAGCGTGTACCACACGAAAATCTGCACGCTGTCGGGTAATTGCATGGCGGCGATCACGGGGAGTAAAAACGCGGGATGATAACGATAGGTGAGATGCGTCGTCATCACGCCCGGCGTGAGATCGTAAACCGCGCCGCCATCGAGCAGCGCTTGCGCCCCTTCACGATAGACAGCGTAATCAATGCCCAGATTGAAGCCGGCGATCTCCATCCCGCTGTTATGCACATAGGTGAACCCGATGACATGCAGCACAATCCAGCCACCCACAAGCAGCAGCAGCACCCGCCGCCGCTGGAACCCGCCCGCCTGCGCTTCTTCCGTTGGATCGGTTGCGCCCATCAGCCAAGCCAGCGACTGCCTCATGGTGCTTGCACCTCACGGCGCATCCCCTGAATCACGCTTGGATCGTTGACTAACGCCTGAATGCGCTCATATTCCGCGCCGATCAGTTCGGCGGAATAGCGCCCGCTGTAATCATACGCGGTGGGCGAATTCATGAGTTCGCCAAACGCGAGATCGTTCAGCAGGCTTTCAAAGGTGGACGGCGGCATCATCAATGTGGGATAGGGTGTGTAGTAAGCGCGCAGATATTCGCCGCCCGTTAATGCCAGCATCAAGGGTGAGCGAAATTTGAGATCGCCCGACATATTCGTGCCGAGATAAAAATGCGGCATGGGTACTTCCGCGCCCAACACCGCCCGCGTGAAATGCTGGTACAGCGTTTGTTGAATCGTCGGCAGGTCGGTGCTGTGCTGGAGCTGATCATCGAGCGCGGCGCGTTCGGCGGCGCTCATCGCTTGAAACACCTGCCAGAACGACAACAGCGGAATCGCCGCGATTTCCCAGAATAATTTGCGGTGTGTGGGCGCGTAATCCCACTGATCGGTGAACGCCTGAAGCTGCGCCACGACATCCCGAATGACAGGGTTGGATGCGCTGCCCGACAAAACTTCCAAGCCGATGAAGTAGGGATCGATCTGCTGTTCGCGATAAAACGCGACGCTCTGATCATCGATCAGGCGGGCGACTTCCGGGCTGACCTTGCGCGCATATTCTTCACCGCGTTCAAAAAAGCTGCGGTAAGACAGCCCGCTGATGATCATGTTTTGCCCGCCCAAATTGTAAAAAGTGGTGGCGAACTCCTGATAGCGCCGGTAGAGATATGCCGTCATCGTGCCAAAATCACGAATCTGACCGGGGTCATCTGGCAGATGGCGCTGCTGTTCCAGAATGTAGGTGCGACGGGTGGCGCCAATGGCGAACATGCCCGTTAACCCTTCGGGATAGCGCGCACGAATGCGCTCACTGAATGTTGTCTCGTTCATGCTGACCTATCAATGTGCGCCAGAATGTCGCTAATTTGCTGAACGAACATTTGCACGTCAATCGGCTTGACAAGGTAACCGTCAAAGCCAGCCGCCAAGGCGCGTTCGCGATCTTCCTGCATGGCGTAGGATGTGACCGCGATCACGGGCAGCGCCTTGAATTCGTCGTCCGCGCGAACGGTTTTCAGCACATCAAAGCCCGACATATGCGGCATTTGAATATCCAATAGCAGCAGCGTGGGTTGCACCGAGCGCAGCAGTTCTAAGCCTGCTGCGCCCGAGATTGCTTTCCACGTTTGCGCACCATGATATTTAAGAACATGCTCGACAACGCCACTGTTGTAGATTTCGTCATCTACGATCAGCACTTTCCACTCCTGCGGCTTGGCGTGCAACATGGTTGACCTCACTTACAGTTAGTTTTGATCCGCGAGATTTTCAAGGAAGGGAACGATGTCAGCGGGATTCAAGGGTTTAGCGAGAAAACGATCAAAGCCTTTGGCTAACGTGATCTCGCTGGTTTCAGCCGTGTGATAAGCGGTGGTTGCCACCAACCGCGCGTTGGGCGCTAATCCCTCATGGTGAATGCGGTCGCAAATCTGATAGCCGTCGGCACCCGGCAGCAGCAGATCGATGACGATAATGTTGGGCGTGTTATGCTCAAGCAGATCGAAGGCTTGATCGGCATTTTCAGCCAGCAGTAAGTGGTGGGCATGATGCTCTAGCACCATGCTGAAAATACGACGGGTGTGGATGTCGTCGTCGATGACCATCAGACTAAGCGGTTTTGAGGTCAAGGTCTTCACTCCTTTGAGTGTCTAATTTCTGCACGCGATTGCGCGGCAGTTCCACCGTAAATGTGCTGCCTTTGCCCAAGTGAGTTTCAACCTGAAGCGTGCCAGCAAACAGGTCGATCAACCCTTTGACAATTGCCAAACCCAAACCCGTTCCCGCATGTTCACGGGTGGGTGAAGCATCAACCTGCTGGAACTTCTCAAAAATGTAGTTCGGCGCGTCGGCGGGCATCCCCGCACCCGTGTCGCGCACGGAAACACGCCATGTATCCGCCGATGCACTGTCGAGCGTGACGTAAACACCGCCGTGATCGGTAAACTTGATCGCATTGCCGACCAGATTGGTCAACACCTGCTGGAATTTGACCACATCCATGATGACCAAGGACGGCGCGTTCTCGCTGATCGTGACGGTAAGTTCGATGTCTTTTTTCGCCAGCAAGCCGCGCATGGTCTCGACACATTGCGTTACGACTTCACGTGGGTTGGCGGTCGTTTCGAGCAGCTTCAACGTGCCAGATTCGATCTTCGCCACGTCGAGCAGGTCGTTAATCAGGTTCAGCAAGCGTCGGTTGTTTTGCGAAATATCTTCCAACAGTGGCTTCTGCATGGCATGGACTTCGCCCGCCATGCCATGCCGCATAATATCGACATAACCAATGATGGCATTCAGCGGCGTGCGCAGTTCGTGGCTCATGTTGGAAAGAAACACCGATTTCGCTTGATTAGCACGTTCCGCTTCGGCGCGGGCGCTGTCGGCTTGAACCAGCGCCTCATTGGTCAGGCGCAGGCGCGTTTCATTCTCGATGGCATATTGATTGAGGAAAATCGCCGTCACCCCCATGATGGCGCCGTTAGTCGCCAGCACTGAGAACAACAAAATGAAATCGGCATCGGTGACATAAGGCAGCGCGGAAATAAGCGTGCCGAGAACCGCCACGATGAAGATCGATCGGCGCGGCAGCACCGAGTAGGCTAAAACGCACGCCACCACCAGAAAAGCAAGATTGATGTTGGGCAAATAGCCCGAATCGATCAGGCGCACGATCAGCGGCACGATCAGCCACAATGCCACTAAATTCCAACCCGATGCCAGCAGGTGACCGCGTGAGACTAAAGCCACCGAGATCGCTGACATGACCACCAGCAGGGTGAAAATAGTCGGGTAAGAAATCAGCGTCCATTCGTCACGGAAAACCAAGATCGATGTGACCCAAGTGAACGCACTTAACACCATGACCACCACGCTGACGACGCGAATCGTGCGTTCGCGCAGCATGAGGTCGCGGTCGGTGGCGCGCGGTTTGATCAGCGTTTCGAGCAGTCGCCTGCCCCAACCCGGGTTGGGCGGGGTTGGTAAACCTAGGCTTGCCATTTCACGTGAAGTTTCCATCTATTCCCTTATTCCCTCATTCTCGAACAGGTGAACGAGTCAACGGTTGAGCCGAAAGCTAACTCTGGATTGTTGATCAGCGCGCCGCCAAGCTGCGTCCATCACTTGCGTGCGGCAGCATGACGTGATAGAGATGCTGCGCGCTCGCCACTAAGCTCTGCACGATCAAGCGCGGTGTATATAAACATTTGCCGATGTACAACGCGGGATACACATCATGCTCAGCCACACTGTCTAAATGAGCAGCGCCCCGCTGGATGACTTCAACCGGCACGCCTTCATTCCGCTGTGACCAGCGCAGCAGCGTGAGCAGCGCGTAGGCGGTTTCTTCAGCGGTGGACATATGATAGTAGCCCCACCCGCCATCAGCGCGCTGGGTTGCCAGCAGCCATTGAATGCGCTCGGCAACAAAAGCTTCGTCCAATTCGATCAACGCTTCTTCCAGAACCAGCGTGAGGTAGTAAGGCGAAATATGCCATTTATCGAACCAAACTTCGCCCGTTTCTTTCCAACGCTGAATCTGCCCCAACGCTTTCGCAATCCACGGGTGATTGCGATCATAGCCAGCGTTTTGCAGCGTAATCAGCAGGTTCAGGTGAACCGTCAGCGATGAATGCGTTTCATGAGCATAGGTGCGGAAGCTGTTTTCCAATTCAAAATAAGCAAACGGCGCGGGATCAACCGTGCGCCCACTCCACGTGAGCAGCGTGAACACGGTGCAGGTGATGTCGAGGTCGTGAACTGAGAAGTAGGTCGAATAGGTGCTGCCGCGTTGGGCATTCCAATTGTGTTCGAGCAATGCCAGCTTCTGCTGCACCACCGGATCGTTGGGTTCGATGGCGCCCGCCATCCGCAGATAGTTGAGCGACCATGATGTCTCGAAAATGTCGATGGGGTCGCAATTGGGCAGACCGCCATCGCCCTGTTTGGTGGCAACACCCTGAATATACTGGTAGGCATCCGCGTGATCAAAACGGGTGAGCAGCGCCGCCGTTGCTGCAGGGGATATGCCCGACGATCCGTTGCTTTCAAGGAAGTCAAGCTCACCCGTGATCTGATCAAGCCAGATTTCGAGCGAAAATGACATCGTGCGATGCCGCCAGCCTTGCGACGCGCCTGCAAGCAGTTGCAATTTCGCGCGCACTTCCTGCGGGTTGTGGGCCAGATACTGCGGCACATGCAAGTTGCGCGCCGCCGCTTCGTTCAGCATCGTCGTCATCAACACGGCGTAGGCAACTGTATCGTGGGCATCAGACCGAATGTGGGGATACTTGCGCCACATATACGCAAGACCGCGTTCAATGCGCGGTTGGTCTTCCGCCAAGCCAAGATCGTAGAGCGCCAGCACCGCGCTTAAGGTGCTGACAAAGCGGTCGCGATAATAGACGGCGGGGCTGCCCCAACTGCCATCGTGCAGTTGGCGCGCACGCAACCAATCAACTGCCGGGCTGAATTCGGGATACTTGATCGATAAACGGGCAAGCCAAGCGGTGTCATACGGAACGCTGTCCATGATGCCACTGCCGAGCTGAGATAGAAGTGAAGGAATCATTGGTTACTCACAAGAGTCATAAGACAGACACCTGCGATCAGCATAACAGAAAAGATTTATGAAGAAGATAAAGGCTTTACCGAAAAGCGCTAAACTTAGCCAGAATGCTTGTGCAAACCCTGAACCTCGTTCAGTTTATGGACGTTGATCCATAAACAGGTTTAATTTGTTCAAAAATCGTGACAATACATCTTAACGGAACACAGCGCCGAGACCGTATATAGTGAAAGCATGACGTTATATTGCAACTGTCGTTAGGTGGATGGAGTCACTATGCGTTCCTTGGTCATTGACGACAATAACCATAATCGTAAAATTTTTCGCATCGCTTTAGAGCATGTTGGGTATCAGGTTGCGGAAGCGGAAAATGGCGCGATGGCTATCGCCGCAGTTGAGGACGGGCAGTACGATTTGCTGATTGTTGATCTCGCGATGCCCATCATGGACGGGTCTGATTTTCTGGCTCAGGCGCATCGCTTACCGTTGTGGAATGACCCGACGGTGATTGTGGTGACCGCTAACCCGCATATGGCGACTGAAGATATTCGCGATCTGGCGGATTACGTTCTCTACAAGCCGATTGATGTGCCATCGTTCACGCATCTGGTCGAACGGGTGATGCACCATCCCTAAAGCGGAAAGGGACAGCAGTGCGCTATGAGTGATACCCGCGCAACACTTACAGACTGGCTCAACCGAGCGGAAATCAACGGGCAGGCGCTGCAACGGCGCTGCTTTGTGGCGTCTAGCAGCGCCAATCGCGCCGCCGTGCAAGCAGCGGTTGAACACCTGATCGCCGATGGCTGGTTTGTGTATGATTTCACGCAGAATGATGTGTTAATGACGCTGTATCAGGCGGGCGTTCGGACGTTTGCCGAAGCCCGAACGCTGCCCGCTTTTCAAGCCACCGCCGAGTCGGATTTGTTCATGCTGAATTCGCTCGGCGCTGCCGATGTGCTGCTGTTGATCTTGCCGGCGGGCTTGTCGGCGGGGTGGGAGACGGGTTTCGCTTATAGTCGGGGCGCGCAGATCGTTGTCAGCGCTGAAGGCACGGACATCACCGACGTGCCGTTGTATCACGCGCATCACATTTTCCCCACGCTGCGCGAAGCACTCGATCATCTCAGCGGGTAGGTGGGTTCACGAACCTATCGCCTGCATCTCAGCGCTGATCGCGCGCCGTGCGTAAGGCATCACGGGTGAGCAGGGCTTCGCGCAGCGCATCAACCTTCTTAATACCATAGCGTCCGGTCACCGTCATGATCTCGACCGCGATCACGCCCGTGTAACCCGCGTCGATCACATCCGTCAGCACGCGATCAAGCTCAATTTTGCCTTTGTCGAACGGCGCTTGCAGTTGGTTACGTGCGGCTTGGCGCATATGTATGTGGCGCGCGCGCGGAACGAGTTCGAGAATGGCGTCGTGTTTGATGTTTTGGTAGATCATCTGCGCCCAATCGAGCGTGAGTTCGAGACCGGGAACAGCATCGAGCAGGCGCAGCGCTGTTTCGGGCGTGGCTGCGACCGATTCGACCTGTGGCTCGATGCTGACGCGCAAGCCCGCTGATCGAGCGGCGGTGGTCATCTCGCGTAGGGCTTCGGCGGCGCGCTCGAACGCTTCTGACTCGGCATCGGGATCATCCGCGCCCTGCGCCGACGCTGCCACGCCCGGCGACAGTGTGACGCCGCTTGCCCCCACCGCCTTGATAAACGGGATCAGCGCTTGGAACAGCATCACCGATTTCTCGCGCCGATCATCCTGCCGCAGCGAAATGTGCGGCAGCAGCGGATACACGTCGCTGACGCTCAAGTTATACATGAGCAGATCAGCGCGCACATCGTCCGCCAGCGCGCGCGGCTGCTGCGCGGCTTGGGCTAAGTTCAACCCGCGTCCACCGCCGAGATCAACCTGCCGAAAGCCTAAGCGCGCGATGGTGCCAAGCGCTTCCGAGAGCAGCAGGTCGCTGAAGCTCCATGTATGGCAGGAAAATTCAACCATTGGGACAGTCACAACCCTAAAATGTGCGGACAGCGTGTTCTGATCTAGCGCAACGATACCATTGATGAGCGTGTTATGACAATTACGCTGGCGCTGCCATTGGTCATGATCGGAAAATTACTGCATAATGAAGGCATTACGTCGATAGAAGGGGAAAATGCCTCATGCAGTGGCTTAAACGGATGTTCAGCACCCTCCGCACGCCTGCATCGGGGCGGGACGACCCTTTGTCCACTTTTACGATCCACTTTCCCAATGGCGCGGCGCCGATTGCTGTTCATGCGCCCTCTGACAGCGATCCGCAGCGCGTGATCGCCGCGCTCGCCATCGATACGCCGCGCCCGTCGATCTTCATCAGCGGCGGCGCGGGTTTAATGGATGTCGAATCCATGCAGATCACGCGGACGACCATTGAGGATGGCTTGGCGCGCTTTTTGCAGGAACATCAAGCGGCATTGATCGATGGTGGCACCATGACCGGCGTCATGCTGATGATCGGCGTCGCGCGCAACCGTCGCGCCTACAATTTCCCGCTGATCGGCGTCGCGCCGGAGCGCATGGTTGAGTATCCCGGTTATGTCAACAATGAGAAACTTGCCGATCTGGATGCGTTTCATTCGCATTTCGTGCTGACTGACGGTGCCGACTTCGGCAGCGAGTCGCCTATGATCTACGGACTGAATATCGCGCTGAGCGGCGGCGATCCGCGTCAACGCTTGTGCATCATCATCAACGGCGGCGAGATCGTCAAGCGCGAGGCGCATCTGTGCGCGACGGGCGACGCCCATGGACGCACAACGGCGCTGTTGGTGTTAGAGGGCAGCGGGCGCTTTGCTGACACATTAGCGGCGGCGCTCCGCGCTGATCACAGCGATGATCCGCTGCTGCAAGCGATCATTGCCAGCGGGCGCGCGCATGTGTTATCCGTCAAAAGTGGCGCGGATGCGCTGTATCGTTGGTTGGAAAATTACTTCGCGTGATGTTCGTGTTTAGACGGCGTTGATCGATCGCCACACGCGGATCAATTGATCGCTGATCGGCGTGATCACCGCTTGCGCTGTCCAGTAAGCCAGATGCGATGTCGGATTCCATCCCGTGAACATGTCACCGATCTCGATAGGTTCATCGGCGGTGACGACGTTGCTATACGCCTCATTGAGCGTTTTCAGCGGAAAGCCAATCGGATCATCGGGGTCGAAATAGTTGCGCCATTCCGCGAGTGGGGGCAGCGTCGGGTGATGCTGAAATAAAACGGGCGACGGCAGGTTGATCGGTGTGCCGAAATTGCTATAACGTAAGCTCCACAGCGCCAACGGACTGCCTAACGTATACAACAGCGTCAGTGTTTCGCCGCGTTCCAACGGCGTGTTGTCCATTTCGGCGCGCACTTCTTGCGCAACAATATCGCGGTCGCGCGTGAGCTTCACTTCGAGATCGTACAGGTAATTGCTGGCGATCACCGTGCCGAGACTGTGCGCGATGATGCACAGCGGCGCATCGGGACCGGCGGCGTGCGCGAGTTGGTTCATCGCGGCGGCAACGGCGGCATGAATGCCCATGTAAGCACGGCGATCACTGCGCGTCGGTTGATAGGCGATGGCGTCGCCCAGCAATTCAACAATGAAGCGGCGCGCCCAGTTCCAGCGCAGGGGCAGTTGGGCATCATCGAAGCGCTGCCACAGCAGTTTGGCTTCATCATCCATCACATGCGCCCAGTGCGCCGGACGAATCACGATGTCATCGCCACAGGTCGGGCGACAGCGCCCGTCGATCTCGGTGATCACCCGATCCGCGAAGGTTCCGGTTTGATTGCCGATCCCGTGAATGAGCATCACTGCGACTTTGCGCCCCATCGTGCCTTCTCCTAAAATCGCGATTCCCGTTTAGGCTTGCTCGGCGGCGTAAGCGCGCGTCAGCGCCGCCCATTCTGCGAGCGTGAGCGTTTCCGCACGGCGACGCGGATCGATGTTCGCACTCTGCAAGATCGCGTCGGCGTTGACCGTCAACGCGCCGAGTGAGTTCTTCAACTGCTTACGTTTCTGGCTAAAACCCGCTTTAACTACGCGGAAGAACATTTTATCGTCGGGTGTGTCTACTATCGGCTGATCGTAGACATCCAAGCGCAGCACCGCGCTGGCTACATCCGGTCGCGGATAGAATACGCTGGGGCTAAGCCGCGTGACGATCTTGGGCTTGGCGTAATACTGTACGCTGACCGCGAGAATACTCATGTCGTTGGGCGCGGCGATGATGCGCTCGGCAACTTCGGCTTGCACGGTCAAAACCAGATGCTGCGGCTTGTGCGGCGCTTCGAGAAACAACTTAATGATGGCGCTCGTGATGTAATATGGCACGTTCGCGCACACGCTGTAAGGCGCGTTGTTGAGCAGCGCCGCGAGATTCACGGTCAGCACATCGCCATAGACCAGCTCGATATTGGGATGGCGCAGCGCCGCCGCTGCCAGAATTGGCTTCATGCGTTCATCGAGTTCGAGCGCGATCACGCGGCGGGCAAGCGCGGCGAGTCGTTCGGTCAACGCGCCCGTTCCCGCGCCGACTTCGATCACGGTGTCGGTGGGCATGAGCGTGGCGGCATCCGCGATTTTGTCGAGCGTGTTCGGATCGATCAGGAAATTCTGCCCCAAACTTTTACGCGGGGCGATCTGGTAATGGTCAAGCAGATGTTTGGGATTCATAATGCTGGATTATACACAGGCGCGCGCCGATTCGGTATGGTTTCACCAACTCCACACATTGAATGTTGGGGTGCGTGCGCTATACTCGTACCATTCGTCACAATCACTTTACAGGACTGGAGTCAATGGCTTATGCGTGTTCATAGCACACGTTTGATCCTACCGTTTGCCGCGCTTGCGCTGCTGGTCAGCGCCGCGTGCGGCACGGTTGCCACGCCGGAATGGGCAGCGGAAGCCGAAGGCACGCGCGCCGCGCTGGTTTCCACCAGCGAACAATTGACCGCGCTTGCGCCTACCGCTACGCCAATTCCGCCGACAGTGACACCGATCCCGCCGACGGCGACCGATGTGCCACCCACTGCAACCGAGATACTGCCCACTACGACCGCGATCCCGACGGAAGCGCCCACCGTCGAAGTGACTGCCGAAGCGACAGCCGAAGCGCCCGTTGAAGTGGCTGAACTGAGCAATGATGAAGCGGTCGCCGTGGCGATCGCTGCTGGCGATCTTGCCGCAGGACAGGCGCTGTTTCAAGCGCAGCATGACTTGCCGGGTGGGGTGCCATGGGCATGTTCGTCGTGTCATTCGGTCGATGCCAGTGGTGTTCGCATGATCGGACCCGGCTTGTGGAATGTCGCCTATCGTGACTACACGCCGGATGAATATGCCAACAATGTTGAATACGTGATCAACTCGATTTTGCATCCGTTGGATTTCATCGCGCCGCCGGGTGAAGATCAGCCCGATTGGGCGTTGATGATGCCCGAAGGTTGGGATGAAGTGTTCAGCGAAGAAGAACTGGTCGATCTCGTGGCGTATGTGCTGAGCTTGCAACCCTAACCGCATGAACACATGGCAGGTTGATCAATTAACGGTTGAAGCGTATCCAAGTGCGGATGCGTTAGCACGTGCGGCGGCGGATGCGGCGGCGGCGATCATCGATGCGGCGATCCGTGCGCGGGGGTCAGCGCGCGTGATTTTGGCGACCGGCAATTCGCAGTTAGTGTTTCTCGAAGCGTTGCTGACGCTGCCCGTCGATTGGGCGCGCGTGACTGCGTTTCATCTGGATGAATACATCGGCTTGGGCGCGGATCATCCCGCGAGTTTTCGCCGTTACTTGCGTGAGCGTGTGTTCACGCGCGTGACGTTCGGGGCGGTGCATCTGCTGGATGGCGATGCGCTTTATCCGCAGGCGGAATGCGCGCGTTATGCTGACCTGCTGCGCGCCGCGCCGATTGATCTGGCGTGCGTGGGCGTGGGCGAAAACGGACATCTGGCATTCAATGATCCGCCCGCTGATTTCACAACGTCAGCGTGGGTGCATGTGGTGGCGCTGGATGAAGCGTGTCGGCTTCAGCAGGTGGGCGAGGGACATTTCACGGGTTTAGACGCTGTGCCGACGCACGCGCTATCGATGAGCGTGCCGGGCATTCTGGCGACGGAGGCGATCCTGTGCATCACGCCGGAGGCGCGCAAAGCGGAGGCGGTGCGCCACGTTTTACGCGAACCGATCTCACCGCTGTGTCCGGCGTCGGCACTACGAACCCACGCCAACACCCGTTTGCTGCTCGATCCGGAGTCGGCGGCGCTGGCGCAAGCGTAACAGTTGCGTTGTGTAGGGGCGAGGCATGAGCGCGGAATACGCACCATCGCCCCTACAGATTTAGCGCTTAAGCATTGGGCGGCGGAAAGGGCAGATCGTCAACGGACGTATCTTTCCATTTCGCGCCTTCTTCGACCAACATCACCGGAATGCCATCGCGGATCGGGTACTTGTACCCTGAATCCGCCGCCACCAACCAGGCGTCTTTGACTAACTCCAGCTTGCCGGGGTCGTCCCCGCGATCCGTGTAATGTACTGCCACCGGGCAGCGCAGCAAATTGAGCAGTTCAGCGTCAATGATCGCCATGTTCACATCCTTACTCGCAACAATTCAGCACGCCGCGCAGTATAGCACAGCTTGCACGCGCAGACGACGATCCGTTGCTGGAAGCGCGCGCGCCCGTTATGATCCGCGCTGACAATTGATGCTAGAGGACTAATGATCATGCCATTCAGCGCGATCAGTACAGGCGCGACGCTGCATTATGAAGATGAAGGCGTGGGCTTTCCGGTGGTGCTGCTGCATGGGCGTTTTGGGACAGCCGCCGCCGATTTTGGGCATAACCTGCTGCCGTATCTGGCGGCGCGTTATCGCGTATTAGGGCCCTCGCTGCGCGGCTACGGAGAATCGACGCCCAAGCCGCGCGCTTATCCGCTGGATTTTTATCACCGTGATGCGCGTGACGTGATCGCCTTCATGGACGCGCTCAACATCGAACGCGCACACGTGATCGGCTACAGCGATGGCGGCGAGACGGCGTTGGTGGCAGCGGGTTTAGCGCCCAGTCGCTTCGCATCGGTGGCGGTGTGGGGCGCGGTCGGTTATTTTGGTCCCGCGATGCGCCCGTGGGTGCAGCGCAATTATCCCGCTGATTGGATGGACGACGCCACCAAGCAGTTGAACCAGATTGAGGATCCCAACCCGATTGTGCTGGAATGGGTGCAGGCGCTCAAACACATGATCGACAAGGGCGGCGATGTCAGTTTGAGTCTTGCACCGTCGATCACGTGTCCGGTGCTGCTGATGTTGGGCGAAGACGATCGGCTGAATCCGGCGGAGTATGGGCAGAATTTCGTGGATCAGACGCCCGATGGACGGCTGCTCATGTTCAAAACCGGACATGGCATCCACGATCAGGCTTGGGACGGCTTTCGCACGGCGTTGGATGCGTTTCTGGCGCGGGCGGACGCGCTGCGGGCTTAGTCTGCCAGCGGCGTGATCTTCGGCTTGGGGAACGTGATGGCGAAATTGGTCAGCTTGATCGCGCCGACCGGCTTAAACGCGCTCACGTCGGGGAAGTAGGAGCTGTCAATCGTCAGCGTGTTAATTTCCATCAGGCTGACGCGCGCGGCGGCGCTCAAGCGCATTCGGTATTCGCTGCCGTTCAAGCGCTGCGCCAGCGGAATCGGACAGAGGCGCGAGTTTGCCGCCAGCTTGACCAACCCGGGCGTGACGCTCAACTCAAAGGCGGGTGCGCCATCCACCCACATTTTTATGCTGTCGAGGTTGGCAAGCTGCACTTCACGCTGGAAATAGGCGCGCTCTTTGGGAATGCCCCAATTGGCGCGTCCGCTGTCGATGCTTGCCTGTGATGATACGTAAATCTTGGTGATGCTGTGGCGCGGCTTGCCATCGACGCTCGTCAAGCGACCGGGAATAAACAGCAGTTCGCCATACGCACCCACGCCCGACGCGCGATAATCGATGAACGCGACGGCACCCACACCGCCGCGCCAGCGCGCGAAATCGTCGGGGCTGAGCAGCGTTTCGAGCCAATCGCGCTCGAAAAAGTAAAACAGGATATAAGCATCCCCGCGCAGCTTCCACGGTGGCGGCGTGATCAGATTGTCGTCACGATCAGTCATGCCAGCCTCGCTCAACCACGATGAAAGAAACGATCCATGGCTGCGGGGAAGATGTAAAGCACCGGCACGAGAATATCAATGCCGAAACTGATGGTTGGCGCGAATATCGCCACCAAGAGCGCCAAGCCATACAGCCCCGGCGCCAATAAAATACGCTGATTCACGCGCCGGCGGATCAGCGGGTCAAGCGGCTGGCTCAACAGGTGGCTGTCGCGGGTGGCATATGCCCAATGCCAGAACAACGCCAACCCCGCGAAGATCAAGTTCAGATCATAGACGATCAACGCCAGCGATTCTTCACCGAAGCGCGCCGCCAACGGTGCGGTGAAGGGCAGCAGCGCCACGCACATGAGAAAGACGATGTTGATCCATAACAGCGTGCGATCCGCGCGGCGAATGTAGAAAAACTGGTTATGATGCCCAACCCAAAACACGCCCAAGATGAGGAAGCTGAGCGCGTAACTGAACAGATTAGGCAGCAGTTCAGCCAGCGCCGCGCTTAGCCCGATCTGCGCGACTTCTTCCATTGTTGGCACACTCAGATCGAACACGAGCAGAGTCATGACGATGGCGAACACACCATCGGACAACGCTTCGATGCGATTGGTCGTGATCGACGACTGCATCCGCTGGAGTTCGCTGGTCTGGCGTGAAGATTCAGGAGTCGTCATGGCACATTAACGATTGATCGCCATCGGCATGACCACGTAAATGTAATCGCTGCGATCACGCGGACGCAGCACGCCCGGCGCGCCTGATCCCTTGCTCTCAAGCGTGACCTGCTCATCGCTAATCACGCTGAGCGCGTCGATCAGATAGCGAATGTTGAACGCTACTTCGAGCGCTTCGCCTTCGACAGTGGCATCTAACATGCCTTCGTTGTCGCCGCGTTCGGCGCTTTTACCCACGATCAACACTTCGCCGGGTTCGGCTGCATTGGCGGCGGGTTTGACCTGAATGCGCGCGCTGAAGTTGCTATCACGCGCGAAGATTTCCGCGCGTTTGCACTGCTTGAGCAGGTCGCTGGTGTAGACCGTCAGCACGGTGCTGTAGCTTTTAGGGATGATCGCGCCGAAATCAGGGAACTTGCCTTCGAGCAACTGCGAGCTGATCACGGTGCTTTCGTAAGCAAACTGGATCAAGTCACGCTCGCCGGGCAGCGCAATGCCGACTTCTTTATCATCATCGGTGATGATTTTGGCGACTTCCGACAGCGTTTTGGCGGGAATGACGAACGAACGCTTGCCCGTGAACCCGTTATCAACTTCGGCGGTTCGCACGGCTAAACGATAACCATCCGCGGCTGCCATCGTGATGCGACTGCCGTCAAACTCGACGTACAAGCCGGTCAGCACGGGACGGCTGTCCTCTTTGGCGGCGGCGAACACGGTTTCGCTGATCATCGAGCGCAGCACTTTGCCCGACACGAGGATTTCTGGTTCAAGCATCACCGGAATCGGCGGGAACTCGCCCGATGCGATGCCGCGAATGTTCGAGTGGGTCATGCCGCTGGCGATTTTGACGGTTTGCGTATTGTTGTCGAGCGTCAAATTCACGCGGTCGGCGGTCGAAAGGTTGTTGACCAATTCCGCGAAGGTTTTCGCGGGCAGCGTGATCGCGCCGCCATCATCGACTCGCGCGCCGATGTGCGTGACGATCGTCAGTTCGAGATTAGTGGCGGCAAGCGTCAGGCGCGCGTCTTCAGCCGCCAACAGCACATTCGCCAACACCGGCAGCGTGGGGCGGTTATCCACCGTGCGGCTGACGATATTCAAGCCTTTAGCAAGTTGATCTTGCAATACCGAAACGCGCATGGTGGCGGCGCTCCTTCGTTAAAAATGAATGATTGCTTGGCAAAAATGTTCGTAGACGCCTAGTATACACGAAACGGGCGCGATCTGCATCGGCACGGCATAAAACGGTATAATTATGGGCATGACTAAAAAATCCAAAGCACCCAAACAACGACAATTGAAGCACGGCGATCAGGTGATCGACTATACGCTGGTGTATTCGAACGAGCGGACGACACTGGGGATTCAGGTGGCGACTGATGGGCGCGTGCTTGTGCGCGCACCGCACAGCATCACGATCCCTTTGCTTGAGTCGCTGCTGCGCGAGCGCATCGACTGGATCAACAAACATCAAGCGCGCTTTATGGCGAATCCAATGTTGCCTGCGCGTCAATACATCGCAGGTGAAACGCTGCTGTATTTAGGAAGCGAATATACGTTGACGATCACGGCAGGGGAACGTGAGCGCGTCAGATTGGACGGCGATGCGCTGATCGTCACGGTTTGCGATCCGGCTGATACGCCGCGCGTCAAGGACTTGATCCTGCGTTGGTATCGCCAGCGTGCCAATGAGGTGTTCAACGAACGCTTAGCAGCGTGTCTGCCGACGCTCGCGAGCATCGGCGTGAACGTGAACGGCATTCACCTTACGATCCGTAATATGAAAACCCGTTGGGGAACCTGTTCGGCGCGGCGGCGCGTTACGCTCAACCTGCGGTTGGTGCAGGCAGCACCGGAGCTGATCGATTATGTGATCGTGCATGAATTGTGCCACTTTAAGGAAATGAATCACAGCCAAGCATTTTATGCGCTCATGGATCAGGCGTTACCCGAATGGCGGAAACGGGGTCAGCAAATGAATCACATTCCCATATTGTGAGCGCTTAACTGAGTAGGCGCGGCAGATTATCGAACAGCAGCAGCAGCGCCAGCCCGATCACGAACAGCGCGAACACTTTACGCAGCAGGACGGCATCAAGGTGCTTGCCCCACCGCGATCCCGCGAACGTGCCGATCACGCCCGCACTCACGAACGCGGCAATCACGGGCAGATCAAGCGTAAAATGATTGGCGTGTCCGGCGAAGCCTGCCGCGCTGTTCATGGCGATGATCACCAGGGATGTGCCGACCGCGTGGTGCATGGGCAAACCGACCAGCATCACCAGCGCGGGAACGATCAGAAATCCGCCGCCTACGCCGAGCAGTCCGGTGAGCAAACCGACGACTGCGCCGCCGCCGATCACTTTGATGGCGCTTGGGTGCGCGGGGATGTTCGCTTGGGCTGTCACGGTGCGGCGCAGCAGCAGCGCTGACCCGACGATCAGCATGAGCGCGGCGAAGGCGACCATCAACACATCGGGGTTGATCTGAGCCGACACGCCCGCTGCGAAATATGCCAAAATCATGCCGACGCCGCCGAACACCAGCGCCACACGCCAATTGAGCGTGCCTTGACTCTGATGGAAATACGCACCCATGATGCTGTTCGCGCCGACAATCGCCAGCGAAGTCGTCACGGCGATCTGCGGCGGCTGCCCGACGAGATAAACCAGCGCCGGAACCGTGAGGATTGATCCGCCGCCGCCGAGTAAGCCTAATGACGCGCCGATGGCGAAGCCAAGCACCAAACTCATGAGCAGCGTTTCCATGATTAACCTGCTACTTCGATCCCTTTTTGACGGGCAAACCCGCGCCTTGCCATGCGCTCATGCCGCCGCGCAGGTTGATGGCGCTATAGCCCGCACCAGTCAGTTGACTGGTTGCCGAGCTGCTGCGTCCACCGGAGAGGCACACGCATAAAATGTCGCGGTCGGTGGGCAATTCGTTCAAACGCGCGCTCAATTCGCTCAACGGAATCAGTTTCGCGCCGTCGATGTGTCCCGCTTGAAATTCGTTGGGTTCGCGCACATCAAGAATAAACAGGGTTTGATCTTGGGCGATGCGTGCTTGTGCTTCGGTGGCGCTAAGTGATGCGCTGCTGCCAAACAAAGACTTGAGAATATTCATCGTGTTTTTGTCCTTTTGGTAAATGATGACAGTCCGGCTTATTCGAGTGGCAAACCTGCCGCAGTCCACGCGACGACGCCGCCGAGATCGTAGATCGTGTTGTAACCCGCGCTGGCGAGAATTTGCGCGGCGGTCGCGCTGCGATTGCCCGTGCGACAGTAGACGACAATCGCTTGATCACGCGGGATTTCGGCAAGACGCTGCGGCAGGGTTTCCACGGAAATGTTGATCGCGCCGTCGATGTGTCCGCTGTTGAATTCTTGCGGTGTTCGCACATCAATCAGCACGTGGTCGGCGCTGATGTCGGCAAACTGCGCTTGATACTGCGCGGGCGCAATCTGCCCGACGATGGCGGTGTTGTCGTCGGTGGCGCTAGGCTGCTGGGTCAGCACGATCATGGTCACCGCCATGACGAGCAGGGCAACCGCGATGATGGCGATCTGGCGGTTGCGATTGTTTAACATAGGGTAGTTTCCTTAAATAGCGGACGGTTGGGAGTAGGTTTGTCTCTCTAATTGTGCTGCACTTGTCTGTGCTTGACCAGCGGTGAAGCGCTCAAGCGTAACAAATGGCGCAACAAGACATTACATTTACGCGATTTTCCCGTTGATGTGAGCGAGCGCAAGTTCGCAAAAATTGACCCTTGTCATGCGCTTGCGCTCTGCTATACTTTTCTTCGCTGCGCTACACGAGAGAACATAACCGACCGATAGCGCGGCACGCACTTTCCAAAATGAGCAAATCCCGACCCGAACAACCGCAGATCAGAAGCGCGGCGATGTTTATCCCAAAATATCGCAAATGAGTTTGCGCCGCTGATTAAAAAAGGTTGTGAAGGGGCTTGACAGGTTATAAAGGGGTTTGCTAAACTGTTTGAACCCAACGAAACGGCAACGTTTGGTGGGGAAGAACCTTAACAACAGAAGCGTGCAGACGAAAGTCAAGAACAGGTCAAAACCTAAATGGAGAGTTTGATCCTGGCTCAGGATGAACGTTGGCGGCGTGCCTAACACATGCAAGTCGAACGAACCCTTCGGGGTTAGTGGC
>JBGSRB010000021.1:0-13679 GCA_041737735.1 Anaerolineae bacterium
ACGTGTGATCATCTCACTTTGCCCCTTTAGCGCCTTTTAACCCGCGTGCTGAAGTCAGCGCGATCAGGCTGGTGTGATAATCATAGGTGTTGCGGCGTTTTTCAGCATGGGCATCGCGGGCGATGTTGAGCAGAGTTTCGATCAACTCGCGCGCGTTGATGCCGCTTTCACGCCAGAGATAAAACGATAGTGAGCCGGGCAGCGTGTTGATCTCGTTGAGATAAACTTCATTGTCATCGGGACGCACGAGAAAATCAATGCGGGCGATGCCGCGTCCGTCGATGGCACGAAAAGCACGGATCGCCAAGTCTTGGATGCGCTGCGTCAGTTCGGGTGAGATCGGCGCGGGGATCAGGCGTTCGGCGCTTTTCATGCCGTCGTCGCCGCGCAGATATTTTTCTTCGTAGGTGAGGAACTGTTCCCATGAGACGGGCTGTTCCAACGCTGAGGCGCGCATCTGGCGATCATCGCCCAAGACGGAACAGTTGATCTCGATGCTGTTCATGATGGCGGGTTCAACCAGCACACGGCGATCCAAGTGGATGGCAACGTCAATGTGCGCGCGCAGCATGTCGACGGTTTCAGCGCGCCCGATGCCGATGCTCGAACCGAGCGTCACGGGTTTGACGAACATCGGAAAATCACCGACTTTCAGCACGTTGCTCATGATGGCGTCGGGATCGTTGAGCCACTCATCGCGCGTGAAGCCGACCGCATCGACCACCGGAATCGCGTGCTGTTTGAGAATCGTTTTGGTCATGAGTTTGTCGTTGGCGGCGGCACTGGCGAACACACCGCAGCCGACATAGGGAATGTCGGCGAGTTCGAGCAGACCCTGCACCGTGCCATCTTCGCCATGCGAACCGTGCAGCGCGGGAAAGACGACATCAAGCCGCTTGATCTGGCTTTTGGCGAACAAGCCCGACGGCGTGGGGTTGATGATCAAGCCGTGATGCTGCACCGCAGGCGAAAGCGTGACAGGCTGCACGCCCGCCAAGCTGACGACTTCGTCCTGAAAATTTTTGATGTCCAACAGGGGCGCGCCCGTGAACCAGCGTCCGCCGCGATCAATGTAGATCGGCACGACTTCGTAGCGTTCGCGGTCGAATGCCTGCATCACTTGATGACCGGTGACGATGGACACGTCATGTTCGACACTGCGCCCGCCGAAGATCACGCCGATGGTTTGCTGCCGTTTTGCACTCATTCACACATCTCGTTGTTGATTCAAAGCGATAACTCGTGCGCCACAAGGTCTTGCCACGTTTCGCGGCGGCGCACAACATACCACGATTCGCCGTTGGGCGCGACAGCGACTTCTGCCGGACGCGGGCGCGCGTTGTATTGACTCGCCATGACCATACCATACGCGCCCGCCGTGAGAATGGCTAAAGCGTCGTCGGGTTCGACGTGGGGCAGCTCGCGGTCGCGGGCGAAAACGTCGGTCGTTTCGCACACGGGTCCCACGATCTGCACGCGCTCAAGCGGGGCATCGGCACGCTGATGCAGCGGGATGATGTCGTGATGCGCGTCATAGAGCGCCGGACGCATGAGATCATTCATACCTGCATCGACGATCACGAATTCGACGCCGCCCTGTGCCTTGCGATAGATCACGCGGGTGAGCAACACGCCAGCATCCGCGATGATGGCGCGTCCGGGTTCGAGAATGACTTCGTAGCCTGCGAGCAAAGGTAGTATATCCGCCGCGAACTGCTCAATGTCGGGCAGGGCTTCATCCGCGCTGTAGGGAACAGGTAAGCCGCCACCAATGTCGATGGTGGTGATCGATGGATACGCCTGTGCGAGATCACGCGCGGCGCGCACGGCGGCGACGGTGGCGGTGGTGTCGTGCAGTTGGCTGCCGATATGCACATGCAGACCGGCAAAGTCTAAGTTGGGCAGGTCGGCGGCGTGATCGAGCAAGGCGCGGATCGCCGCTTCGGTTAAGCCGAACTTCGCGCCACCGTGACCCGTCGCAATGTGCGGGTGGGTGTTGGCGGTCACGCCGGGGTTAAAGCGTAAGGCGATGCGCGCGCGTTTGCCCGCCACACCCGCCATGCGGTCGATCAGTTCGCACTCGCGGGCATTCTCGACATTAAACCAGCCGATATTTTGCTCAAGCGCGTAGTAGAGTTCGTGCGGCGTTTTGCCGACGCCCGCAAACACAATATTTTCCGGCGCTGCGCCCGCCAGCAGCGCACGGTAAATTTCACCTGCGCTGACACAGTCCATGCCCGCGCCCGCGTAGGTGAGCAGTTGCAGCAGCGCGAGATTACCGTTCGCCTTCGCGCTGTAATGGATGTGCGCGCCCGTAAATGCCGCTGCGATGCGATGGAAGTTATCCAGCACGCGGCGCAGGCTGTAGACATAAACGGGCGTGCCAACTTGTGCGGCGATCGCGCTGAGGGCGATGCCATCACAGTGCAGGCGACCGTCGCTATAACGAAAGGGTTGATTGTGCATAACTGCCCGCTAGAGGCGTTCCCGCATCACTTTACCCGTTTGCTGAAGCAGTCGATTGCTCGTTCGGGTATTCAGTTCAATTGCCATGAGCATGTCGAAGAACTGCCCGGTGGCGAATAAGATCAGCGGCGCGAGAATGGCGCCGACGGCGGCTGCCCCGATCAAGGGCAGCTTATTCTCCATCGTGGGGAAGTTTTCAGCATCGAGCAGCACAACGACCGCCCCACCGATGAACCCAATAAGCGCGAGAATCGCTAAAAATTTGTAGATGCCGCTGACGATGCGTAAAGCCCAGAACCGCCGCTTCATATGCTGCCCCTTTGGTATGGGTTGTAAAGACGCTGCACAGTCTATTTCATCGCTGCTGACGCACGATATGATAGAATGAGTATAGCAAACAATGCGAATCGCAACACGGAGATGAGCGAGTTGACGTTGGAAGCACAGGAACAAACAACGCAGTCTACGATGAACCCGAAGCTGGCGGGACAATATGAAGCGATCCGCCGCCGCGAATATGAGTTGATCACGGGCTTACTGGAAGTCGTGCCGAAGATCGATGGCTTGGGCGATGATCAAGTGGCGCAAATGCGCGATGCACTGTTTCACGCTGATCATCCGTATATGATGGTATTCATGGGGCCCTTTAGCGCGGGCAAGTCGAGCTTGATCAATGCGTTGCTGGGCGAACATGATTTATTGGCGATTGGCGCAACACCGACCACGGATCGCATCAACATTTTGCGCTGGGGCGAAGAACCGTCGCGCAACCGTTCGGGCGAAGTGGATACGATCTTCTATCCGTCGGGGCTGCTGCAAAAAGTGAGTTTTGTCGATACGCCGGGCTTGGAATCGGTGTTCGAGAAGCATGAGGACATCACGCGGAAATTTTTGCATCGCAGCGACACCGTGCTGCTGGTGATGCTGGCAACGCAGGCGATGACCAAGCGTAACGCGGATTATCTGCAAATTCTCAAAGATTATGGCAAGAATGTGATTCTGGTGCTGAATCAGGTCGATCTGCTGTCGCCGGAAGAAGTGACCACCGTGCGCGATTATGTGGTGGAGCAAAGCCGCGATCAGTTGGGGTTCAAGCCGGAAGTGTGGCTGACCAGCGCGCGCAAGGCGATGCAGGCGCGCTTGGCGGATGGCACGCTAGACGAAGCGCTGTGGCGCGAAAGCGGCTTGCATCAGATTGAGGCGTATGTTGATGATCAGCTCAGCGATCTGGTGCGGATGCGGCAAAAACTGACGACTCCGCTGCACATCGTGCAGAATGTGCATCAGGCGGCGCTTGCCAGCGTGCGTCAGAATCAGGCGGCGCTCGATCATTACCAGAGCATCGCGGAGAACATCGAGCGTCAGCTTGAAGTCGCTAAGCGTGAACATGAGCGCGCCGTCAATGAGATCGTCGGTGAGATCGACGCTAAGTTCGATCTGGCGGCGGGGCGCGGCGGTAACGCCATTCGGGAACAATTTCAGATTACGCGGGCGTTTGGATCGGTGCTGCGCGGCGTGCTGGAACTGGTGGGCTTGTCCCGCATTGCGCGGGGCGGACGCGGCGGATCGTATACGCGCGCGGCGTTTGAGGCGCATCAGGTATTTGAGCCGCTGCGCGAGATTCCCACGACTGCCGATAAAGTGGGTCCACGCTTAGAAGGGCGCGACATTCAAGACTTGGATGATCTGGTCAAATATGCGCGCAAAGAGATCGGCGCGCTGCCGCCGCTGTTGCAAAACAAGGTGATCGGCACGGTGCAAGCGCCGATCAAGTATGATCGCACGCCGCTGCAAACGGTGCGCGCCGAGTTAGAACCGCTGGAAGAAGCATCGCTGCGACTTGAGACGGAAAATATCGAGCGTGCGCTACGCAATACGCTGTTGTATATGGCGGCGTATGAGGTAGTGATCATTGTGATATTGGTGACTATGCTGGTGGCTTTTCCGCCGACGGGCGACTCGCCGCTGCTGCCCGTCGTGCTGGTGCTGATCGGCTTGGCGCTGATCGGGCTGGTGTTTCTGCCGCTGCGCGGGCGGGTGCTGGCGAACACGTATCACAAACAATTAGATGTGCTGTGCCAGCAGTACAGTGAAGCACTGACGCGCGCCGCCGATAAGCAGATCGCGTATGGGATGCGCGTGCGCCGCGATGTGGTGTCGCCGCTGACGCGCGTGATCGAAGCGCAAACCGAGTTACACAGCGATCAGTTGAAGCGTTTGCAAACCACCGGACAAGAGATCATTCGGATTGAGGGCGATCTCGCAGCATTGGGCAAGGGTGGCATTCTGGGATTGGGGGGGAAGCGATGACGCTGCCATTTTTCATGTCGCTCGAAGGACCCATCGCGCAGTATCGTGAGCGCGAGATCGATCTGTTGGGCGATATTGCCATGACGCTGGCTGAATTGGGCGATCACGCGGCGGAAGATCGCCGCCGTTTGCTGGATGTGGCGCAGGACATGCGCGATATGTTCTTCATGGTGGTGGTGATCGGTGAGTTTAACGCGGGCAAATCGACCTTCATCAACGCGCTGTTGGGCGATGAACTGCTGGCGATGGGCATCACGCCGACGACTGAGGCGATCCACTTGATCCGTTATGGTGAAACGCCGACGCGCGTGCCGAACATCCGTGAGGATGGCATTTACGAATGGATGCACCCGAACACGGGCGCGCCGGGCGTCTCGCTGGTGGACACACCCGGCACGGGATCGGTGTTTCAGCGGCACGAAACGACGGCGAAGGCGTTTTTGCATCGCAGCGATTTGGTGATCTTCGTGATCAGCGCCAAACGCGCGTTCTCGCAAACCGAACGGCTGTATCTCGATCTAGCGCGCGGGTATGGCAAAAAGATCATTCTGGTGGTCAATCAGGTTGATCTGCTGGAAGCCAACGAACAGCAGGACGTGCGCCGGTTTGTCGAGCGCCAAGTCGAAGAACTGCTCGATCTTAAGCCGCTGATCTTCATGGTCAGCGCGCGTGAGGGTTTGAAAGCGGCGCGCGCGCGTGTGAGTGGCGCTGCGACCATGATCAACGTCAGTTCCGGCGGCGATGGCGCCCAGAACGCGGCGGCAGCAGCGGTGATCACGGGCGACAGCAGCGGCATGGACGCTGTGCGGGCGCACCTGAACGGGGTGTATAACCAAGCGCCCCCTGCTCGTCAAAAGCTACTGGCGCAGCTTGATCTGGCGGAGCGCGTGGTCAAGCAGTATCTCGATCACGTTAAGGGCAATTACGATCTGGTGGGCGCGGATCGCCAAAAAGCCGAAGATGTGCAGCGCGAACTCGAACAGCAGTCGGGCGCGTTAAGCGGTCAACTGGCGGCGGCGCGCGCGCAGATCGACAGCGTGTTTGAGGGGATGCGGTTGCGCGGGCTGAGCTTCATCAATCATAACCTGTCGATGCGCCGCTTTGGGCGTCCGTTGAGCCGTGAAGTACTGCAAGCACAATTTCAAGAGGAAGTTGTGGGGCGCGCGCTACGCGACATCGAAACGGCGAGCAATAATTACATCAACGCGCTGATCGATCAGAGTCGGCAGTATTGGCGCGGCGTGATCGAGCGCTTGAATCAGCTTAAGCAGTTGATGGATCAAGAACTGGCAGGCTTAGACAGCGGCATTTACGCCGAACAACGCGAGGCGCTGCAAGACGCGATCCGGATCGCGGAAGCGGAACTCAAGTCGTATTCGAGCGGCAAGGTGATCGGTGACATGCGCGCTGGTTTCCAGAACAACCTGAATCGCTTTTCGATTGCGAGTCTGGTCACGTTGGGCGGCGCTGCCTTCCTGATCGCGGAATTAGCGACGGCTTCCGCGCTGCTTTCGGGAACGGTGGGGCTGCTGGTTCCGCCGCTGATTCTGGCGACGACGGCGGTATCGGGTTTGGTGGCGGTGCGCTATCTGCGCCGCGCCAGTGAGGACGCCAAGCGCGAATTGAACACGCGCATTGATCAGATCGAGAAAATTTATCATGAAGCGCTGGATGAACTGACGCAGAAAGAGCGCCGCCGCCTGACCGAATATGGCAGTCAGGTGTTGATGCCGATTTTCAGCCAGCTTGAGGTGTTATCCGAGCGTTACGGCACACAGCAGAGTAAATTACGCAGCTTTCAGGATCAGATCATTTCGCTGCGGGCGTCGATCAGCGCGATGTGATTAGCGATCACGTGCCGACATACAAGGCGAGTGAACCATGTCGCTATTTCAGCAAGCTGAGGCAATTTTTCTCGTGCTGCTGGCGCTGCTGCTCAGCATGGTGATCGGGTACAACCGAGAACGGTTAGGCATCGCGGCGGGCTTACGCACGCATATGCTGGTCGGTGTGGGATCGTGCCTGTTCACGCTGATGTCGTATCTGGCGTTTCCAGATGCGGATCGCAGCCGCGTGGCGGCGGCAATCGTTACGGGTATCGGTTTTTTGGGTGCAGGGACGATCCTTAAGCAGGATCAGAGTGTCAAAGGGCTGACGACGGCGGCGAGCATCTGGTATACCGCCGCCGTCGGCATGGCAGTTGGGTTGGGCGCGTGGCTGCTGGCGATTGCCGCCACGGTGATCGGCTGGTTCATCCTCGTGATCGTGAAGCGGTTGCCCGTGCGCGAGCATCATGATGATGACGATGGCGTGTGGGCGCTTAATCTAAGTGATGAAGTTGGCGCGCGCGGGCGATCAGATCGTCGATGTTGGGTTCAGGGCGCACGCGCGGTGATTTCCCCATGCCATCAATTGGGTCTGCGCCGCTGAGCAAACGCGCGACGTTACTCATGCCACCTGCCAGCGCATCGAGATTATAGCCCCCCTCCATAGCGAACACGACGCGCCCGCCGCAGACACGCCCCGCGAGATCGATCAGGCGTTGGCTGAGCGCCGCGAAACCTTCGAGCGTCAAGCCCATGAGCGCTAACGGATCCGCCCAATGCGCGTCGAAACCCGCCGAGACAATCAGCAGATCGGGCGCGAAATGCTCAATCTTAGGGATGATGACCTGATCGAATACGGCGGCATAATTCACGTCGGCGCAGGCGGGCGGCATGGGTAAGTTGAGCGTGAAGCCTTCCCCGCGATTTGCGCCTGTGTCGGTCAGCGCGCCCGTGCCGGGGTAAAGTGGATGTTGGTGCGTCGAGATGAACAGCACCGACGGATCATCGTAAAACATGGCTTCCGTGCCGTTACCGTGATGCACGTCGAAATCGACAATCGCTACCCGCGCGACCTGTTCAAAGTGCTGCTGAGCATAACGCGCGGCGATGGCGACATTCCCAAGCAGGCAGAAGCCCATCGCGTATTCGGGCATGGCGTGGTGTCCCGGCGGACGCACAGCGGCAAGCGCGTTCGCGGCGCTGCCATTCAACACGGCATCGACGGCTTGCACGACGCCGCCCGCTGAAAGGCGCGCGATCTCGTAAGAAGTGGGACCCGCGTAAGTATCGGCGTCGAGACGGGCGACGCCTTTTAATTCGGGCAGTCGCTGCAAGAGCGCGATGTGTTCGGCGGAATGCAGCGCGCGGATCGCTTCTTCAGCGACCATCTGCGCTTCGACGGCGTGCAGGCGCGGCAGCAAGCCGCCGTCGT
Source organism: Anaerolineae bacterium (assembly GCA_041737735.1). GTDB lineage: Bacteria > Chloroflexota > Anaerolineae > Aggregatilineales > Phototrophicaceae > Flexifilum. Next base: position 8,035 of record JBGSRB010000021.1, read on the forward strand.
CGATGGCGCGCCAGACCGCTTGAATGCGTCCGGCGTGTTCGGGATGACTCGGCTCGTCGTGTTCGGTCATGCGGGGGTGGGTGACATATAAAGTCGTCATATACGCTCCTCTTGCGCCTGATTAATTGTGACGATGTTCGCGGTTACGCGCAAGGGGTGGATGGGTCGTTGCTGCCATATGCCCAATGGTATAACGATGCTATACTGTTAACATGGCATCCCTTTTGAAACGCACTTCCAAGTCAAGCACAAACCAGACAGGCGCATCCAAAACGCGGCGATCCGATGCTGTGGATTCGCTTGACTGGGTCAAACAATTCTCGAAATCGGGGAAAACTGTTATGCATTATGATCGTTTGGTGGAATGGGCGCATGACCTGTGGCGTGAACGCTGGGGTGAGCGTCCGCATGTGACGGTGTGGGCATCGACCGAGTGCGGTAATCATGTGGCGCAAACAGCGATCAAGCGTGGGCGGCGGCTGCGCGGTAAGAGTCGCTTTGAGGGTATCGAAGCGCTGGAATGTCCGTTGATTGTGCCGATCAGCGATTATGGCGCGCGCGGCAAGAAAATGGTGCTGACCAGCAGTGCGGGCGCGTTCGCCTTCAAATTCACTGATGAAAATGGCGACGCCCAAGAAGTGATCTACGCCTGCGCGTATTTGGGTGATGAAGCGCAAGACCTGACCGCGATCGCCATTGTGCCGCATGATCTGCTCGATAGTTGGGCGGCGTATGAGTTCGCGTGTGCGCGCGCGGTGCGTCCGCGCATTCGGCGGCGGCGCGATGTGTACATCATCGGCGGGACGGATGCGTTCTTCGATCCGACGGTTGATTGGGACGACGTGATTTTGCCGGACGATCTCAAAACCAAGCTGCTGGATGATATGGAAGCGTTCTTCACGCAAGGCGTGGACATTTATCGCCAATTGAAGCTGCCGCCGTTCCGTAAGCTGCTGCTGGCAGGCGTGCCGGGAACGGGTAAGACGATGTTATGCGCGGCGCTGGCGAAGATCGCCATCAAGCAGGGGCGCGTGGTCGTGTATGTCAGTGGCGCGGATCGGGATGGCGCATCATTCGAGAAGATTCAGCGGGCGCTGCAAGCGGTGGCAGCGGCACGTTTTCCCGTGCTGCTGATCGTGGAAGAATTCGACGCTTATCTACAGGGCGACGATAAAGCGCGCGTGCTGAATGTGCTAGACGGCATCGAATCGCCCAACAATCCCAAGGGCGCGCTGCTGCTAGCGACGACGAACTATCCCGAAGCGATTGATGAGCGCATCGCTAAGCGTCCGGGGCGGTTGGATCGCATCTTCATCATTCCGACGATTGAGGATGAGCCGCAAGCGGAAGCGATGCTGCGTCATTATATGCGCGAACACTGGCAGGATGCTCACGCGGAAATCGTGGCTGATCTGGTCAGTCAGCCGGGGGCGTTCGTGCGCGAAGTGGCGCTGCACGCGCGCATGTTGGCGGCGCATGAGCATCGCACCGAAGTCACCGCCGAGATGCTGCGGCGTTCGGTCGATGGTTTGCTGCGGCAGATGCGCGCTGAGCGTGATTTTCTGGTACAGCGCCGCCCGATTGGACTGGTCAACAGCAGCGGCGGCACGCGGCGCAACCCGTTTGATTGATCTGCATTGGTGCTAGGCAGGGCGTGCGCGTGGGCTATGATCGCTATGAGCCTTGTTTACATCTTAAGGAGTCATGATGATGCCGACAGCCCAACAGCAGCAGTATATTGAAGCGATCCGCGTGTTTCCGGCGGAATTTCGCGCGCTCGTGAGTCAATTTAGTGATGAACAACTGGATCAACGGGTGGCGGAAGGCGAGTGGAGCATCCGCCAGATCGTGCATCATGTTGCCGATTCGCACGCCAACGCGGTCGGGCGCTTGCGTAAGCCGCTGACCGAAGATCGTCCCACCCTGCCCGATTATGATCAGGATGCGTATGCGCTGCTGGAAGATTACAACGCGCCGCTGGAAGCGTCGCTGACGGTGATCGACGGCTTGCATAGGCGGTTTGTGGCGCTGCTGGAGACGCTGACCGCTGATCAGTGGGAACGGATCGGCGTGCATCCCGTGCGCGGCGCGCTGACCGTCGAGCAGATCGCGGCGATGTATGCCGGACATGGCACCAATCACATTAACCAGATCAATGACATTCGCGCCAAGTACGGGTTTTAGCTGATCGGGCGGAAGATCAGATAATCGAACCCGTTCATGCGGATGGTTTCGTCGTGCGCGTAATGCGTGTGAATGGCGATCAGCACCGCTTGCGGGTAGAACTGCGCGCGTAAAATCACCAGCCCGAAGGCTTGCGCTTCGATCATGTCCACCAAGGCGGTGGCGTCGAATAAACCCGCGTTATCGAGATTGAGCAACTGCGTCGGGTTGGTGATCACTTCTTTACCCGCTAGCAGCGTAAACGCCGCTTCTTCGCTCAACACAGGCAGATCGGTGGCGCGCACCAATTCAACGATGCGCCAGCCTGCGTCAATGTCGGCTTGCGTGGTGAAGTGTCCGATGTCGGCGTAGCCGCCCGCGATCCGTCCGGCTGAGTCGTAAAAGCCGTTGCTGGCGTTGGCTTCGACGCCGAGCAGATTCGCCACAGGCGCGAATACGCCATCGGTGGGCAAATGCAGCACGGCGCGTCCGTAGCCGATGTACAGCAACGGCACGACGATCAAGCCGATGTGCGCCAGCGCAGGCGCGAAACGGCGCAGCGGGAAGATCAGCGCGCGGCTGAGATAGTTGTCGCTGAATGTCCACGTGCGATTGAGCGTGCGCGACGCGAATAAGCCGCTTAACACGCAAAGCGCGGCGATGCTGGTGGCGAAATAGCTGTCACCCGCGCCCCATTTGCCGCTTAAAATGCTGATCCCCACACCTGCCGCAAACCACACAGTATAAATCGACAAGCGCGCGAAATATAACTCGTAGAGCGCATACAACGCGGCGGGGATGATGAGGAATCCGTGCAGGCTGAACCATAAACGGAATAAGCCAACGGTTTGCTCAGGATAGTAATAATTGACGTTGGCGGTGATGGTTTGCAGCCACCATTGACCGTTGGTAGCGATGTTCATCCACAGGAAGATCGCGCCGCCGACCGCCGCGAAACCGACCGCCCACACTACTGCGCGGCGCGGTTGGCGAATGAACAGGAACACAAAGACGGCGGCGGCGGTCGCGATCGCTAACTGCTTGGTGTAGCCCGCCGCCATGACCAGCGCTAAGCCTGCGAACAGCGTCCAGCGGCGACCGCGCGTATGCGTGTTCTCGCTGACGTTTGCCAGCACCACCACCGCCAGCATCTCGAACATCACCATCGTCATGTGCTGGCGGAATAAAGGTCCCACGTGGTAAACCGTGTTCGACGCCAGAAATGCCAAGCCCGCCAACAGCGCGATCCAGCGGTGACGCCCGCCATCACGATAGACGGCGTAGGCGATTGCCGCTGCTGTGACCAGCGTTCCCAAGAAGCCGAGTAAACGCCCATACCAATAAGCGCTGCCGAATAACCAGACAAACGGCGCGGCGATCACATGGAACAGGGGCGGATAATTGCTCGAATAAAACGGGTAGGTGTTGGTGTCTTGATAGGGGAACAACCCCTGACTGAACATGATGGTATCGACCAACTCGAAGCCTTCGCCCTGATCGTAATCGAAGGGGAAGTTGATCAAGTTGGCGGCATAGGCGACGTAGATCGCGAAATAGCCGAGCATAATCGCGAGTGCCGCGATGGTCAGCGCACGGCTGATCGTCAGCGTGATCGACGGCGCGGGACTGGCGGGTGCTTGGGCGCGCTGTGCGATCATGCGGGGTGATCTCCGAGTGGGATCAGCGTCAGCCCGACTAACGCGATCAGGACGCAGCCGCCAAGCGCAATCTGCTGCGCGGGTCCAATGCCGCCTTCGCGCCCCACGTCGATAATATCAATGGCGATAATGCCGCCGAAGGCGACGATCCCGCCGATCAGCATGAGCAGACCGAGCAAGCGTTTGGTGAGGGTGAATGAGTTTGTGAACATGGCGCGCAGTATACCACGCGGGAAGGGCGAATCAAGGTGTTTGACTGTTGGCAGAGGCAAGGGCGGAGCCATCACTCCGCCCTTGTAACGTGATTGACGCGAGATTATTCGACCGTGACGCTTTTCGCCAAGTTGCGCGGCTGATCGACATCCGCGCCGCGCAGCACGGCGACTTCATACGCCAGCAGTTGCAGCGGGATCACGGCGATCAGTGGCAGCAGTAGTTCGGGCGCGGCTGGCACATAGATGACATGATCCGCCTTGGTCTGAATGAAGGTATCGCCTTCGGTGGCGATAGCGATGATCACGCCGCCGCGCGCTTTCGCCTGCTCGATCTGACCGATCATTTTGTCATAGACCGAGTTTTTGAGCGCGATGACCAGCACGGGCATGTTCTCATCGATCAGCGCGATGGGTCCGTGTTTCATTTCGCCCGCCGGATAGCCTTCGGCGTGAATATAGCTGATCTCTTTGAGCTTGAGCGCGCCTTCGAGCGCAATCGGGTAGTTGATGCCGCGCCCCAGATAGAGAAAGTTGGTGTAGTGATAAATTTGCTGTGCCAGCGCGCGCACGGAGTCGCTAAGTTCCAGCACGCGCCCGATCAGCACGGGCAAATGGGCGATGTCGCGCAGATATTGGCGGCGTGTGTCGTCGTCAAGCGTGCCGCGTTCCTGCGCCAGATAGAGCGCCAGCAGATATTGATCAGCGATGCTGGTGGTGAAGGCTTTGGTTGAAGCTACGCCGATTTCAGGGCCCGCATTCATGCCGATGTAGCCATCCGCGACGCGCATCGCCTGACTGCCGATGGCATTGACGATGCTCCACAGCAGCGCGCCTTTGTCGCGCGCTTCTTCCATCGCCGCGAGCGTATCGACGGTTTCGCCGCTCTGGGTGATCGCCAGCACCGCTGTATCCGCGTCGAGAATCGGGTTGCGATAGCGATATTCGCTGCCGTAATCGACCTCAACGATGATGCGCGCCATGTGTTCGAGATAGAACTTGCCCACTAAGCCGCTGTAATAACTCGTGCCACAGGCAACGATCACGATGCGGCGCAGGGCGCGGGCGCGTTCGGGCGATAGGTTCAGTTCGGGCAGCAGCACGCGCTCATGTTCGAGATCGAGCCGCGCGCCGATGGTGTCGCTGAGGCTGCGCGCCTGCTCGTGAATCTCTTTTTGCATGAAGTGGCGATATTCACCCTTCGCCGCGCTGACCGGGTCCCAGGCGATGGTGTGAATTTCAGGCGTGATCGGGTCGCAATCGAGCGTTTGCAGCCAAAACTCATCGGCGTGGATGGTTGCCATCTGCCGTGATTCGAGAAAGACCATGTGCCGCGTTTGTTCGAGAATGGCGGGAATATCCGACGCGATGAAATGCTCGTGTTCGCCAATGCCGACTGCGACGCCGCCCGCGTTGCCGATCCGCACGGCGACAAGGCGATCCGGCTGGCGCTTGCTCAGCACGACGATGGCGTGTGCGCCCTTCAAGCGGGCGCAGGCAAGGCGCACGGCTTCGGTCACGTCGTCAACGTCGGCGGCATAAGCGGCAACGAGATGGACGATCACTTCGGTGTCGGTTTCCGACTGGAAGGTGACGCCCAGCGCCTGAAGTT
>JBGSRB010000077.1:0-4066 GCA_041737735.1 Anaerolineae bacterium
GATCGACGGCGCGCTCAGCCACGCCCGCGCCGAACGCCAGCCCATGTCCCGTAAAGCCAACCGCAAAGCCAACGCGATCCATGTCAGGCAGCGTGCCGACCAGCGGCAAGCCATCGACGCTGAAGCCCATGATGCCCGCCCAACGGCGATCGACGGCGTCCTCACCCAGCAGATCGATCACATCGGGGAAGCGATCACGTAGATACGCATCGAGATAAGCCTGCACTTCGGGCGTGGTGCGATCATCGGTCGTGTTCCCTTCGAGCGCCTTGTAATCTTTGCGCCCACCACCGATCAATAAGCGCTGATCAAAGGTCATGCGATAGTACATATAACCATAATCGCTGTAGCCGCAGCCGCGCATCACGGGTTCGGGCAGCGGCTTGGTGACGAGACACTGCCCGCGCGTGGGAATGACTTTATCCGCGAAATAGGGGTGAATGTGCGGCGAATAAGCGTTGGTACACAGCAGCACATGGCGCGCGTGAAACGTGAATTGGCGCGTTTGCACGGTCACGCGGTCGCCCGTTTGCGTGATGGCGTAGACTTCGTTGTTGGCGACGAGTTCGGCTTCGCTGGCGAGCAGCGTCGCCTGCGTGAGTTCGTAGGGCTGCACGGCGCAATCATCGGGCTGCTCGATGGCGGCGAAATAGCCGCGCCCCAACGGATCATCCGCGTGAAAGATCGCCGGAAGTCCGTCGGCACCCATCATCTCGGCGGCGGCTTCGAGTTCACGCGCTTCTTCCGCCGATTCCGCCAGCAGCAGCGATCCGCAGCGATCCAAGCGCACGCCGCCGTGCTCGGCAAAACTCAGCCACAGATCATGCGTGCGCTGCGATAAGCGCCATAACTCATGCGTTTTGACGTGACCATACTGCTCAATCGCACGGTGATAGTACGTGTCCAGCCCGGTGATCATAAAGCCTGCATTGCGACTGCTGGCGCCCAACGCCACATCGCGCATCTCGGTGATCACGACTTCGCGCCCGGCTTGCGCCGCGAAATACGCCGCCGCACAGCCGACCAGTCCCGCGCCGATGATCAGCACGTCCACGTCGCGCGTGGGCTGGTTTCCCTCTGCCTGCCAGATCGAAACGGTCATCTCATTGACTCCAGCGGAAAGCCCATGCCGCACAAAACTTAAAAGCGCTTCAATAGGCGATCATATTCCGCGTGTGTGCCGATCCAAAACCAGATGATTTCATCCTGATCGCGCACACCCAAAGCGCGATAATCCAAATTAATTCGCACCGAATAAATCGGTTTAGTAGTGTGAACTTGTTTGAATTGCAAACTGGGATGAAATGGATGCTCCATGAAACGTCGATAGGCTTCACGGGCTTGTTTACGGATGGGTTCGGGCAGTTGGCGATAGAACACCCAAAAGCGTGCTTCGGTCGATGATTTCATAAATCATCAAGATTAAGCGGTGTGGTTTTGCCCGCATGATGGGCTGCTAAAACATCATCAGCAATTTGCCCCAGCAGGTCTTCCGATTGCGCGAAGGCGGTCTGCCAGCGTTCTTCAGCCTCAATTTCGGCGAGAATATGCTGCGCCAGCGCATTTTGCGCTTCAGTTGTTAGTGTGCGCGCCTTGGCGAAGGCTTGATCAAGTAGCTCGGTCATGAGTATATGCCCCATGCGTGCAAGTGTTTGTGTTGATGTTGACGCGCTAGGCGCCAACATCAATACAATTGTAGCATAACCTACGCACCCGGACGCGCTTCCAGCGTCACAGGCAGTTCAAGCTGCTCCGTGCCGTTGCGGATCACGCTCATCGTCACCGTATCACCGGGGCTGGTTTCCGCCGCCAGATAGCCGATCAAGTCCGCCATGCCGGTGATCGTTGTGCCGTCAATCGCCACGATAATATCGACGCGAGATGGTACTGGCACATCATCAATGTTCATCATGCCAGCGGCGGCGCGCAAACCCGCGCGGGCAGCAGGTGTATTCGGCGACACATCACCGATGACGACACCGCGCGCGTAATTGGGCAGGTTGAGCGCTTCGATGATATACAGGCTGACATCATTACCGCTGATGCCCAGATAGCTGTAGTTGACGCGCCCCGTCGCCATGATTTCAGCGATCACGCGCTCGACCAAGTTCGACGGCACGGCAAACCCGATGCCGCTGTTGCTGCGCGTGCCACTGAGAATCTGCGAATTGACGCCCACCACCTCACCATTGAGGTTGAGCAGCGGCCCGCCGCTGTTGCCGGGGTTGATCGCCGCATCGGTCTGGATCACGCTACCAATCGAGAAGTTGCCTAAGCCGTCGATGGTGCGTCCCAACGCGCTGACAATGCCTGTCGTCATCGTCCACGGTTGATTGAACGGGCTGCCGATGGCGACCACTTCCTGCCCGATGAACAGCGCGCTGCTGTCGCCCAACGGCACGGGGAACAATTCAGCCGCGGATCGCTCAACCTGAATCACCGCGAGATCGCTATCCAGATCGATGCCCACAATGTCAGCGCGATAAATGCTGCCATCGAAGAAATTCACCTCAATGCGCGTCGCGCCCTCAACCACGTGAGCATTGGTCACGATATGCCCGTTCGTGTCGATGACAAAACCCGTTCCCGTGCTAAAGCTGCTCGGAATCGTCGCTTGCGATGAGCGCCGCGCCACCACATTGATCGATACGACCGACGGACTCACGTTGTAATAAATCGTGCTATACACACGCTCGCTATCGAGAACGGGCTGCGCGACGACCGGCTGCGGCGTCACCACGGGGAAGATGGCGTCTTGGGCGGTGGTCGATGTGACCGCCGTGCCAACGACAAAAGCGAACATGATTAAGGCGACGATGGAGAACACCGCTGCGCCGCGTTTTACGAAGTCGATCATGGAACACACCCTCACTTTTTTCACGTCTACTGAGTAAGCGTACTGGCAGTGCATGAGAAATGCCTGAGTCAAAAGTTAGGTACGTGTCAGATGGTTGTAAATTTTCGCTTTACAATCATCCGGCGCGCCGCGCTCCGTCTTGCAGGCAGCCTAACATGATGACAAGCGGATTACACCAAGTACATCTATACTACAGGCTGTTGACATTATTTGGGCGTAAGGAGCAGGATCATGACAATTGAAGTGGGGCTGGTGATCGCGCTGCTAGTGTTGACCGTGTTCAATAACGCGGTGCAAGTTTACATTCACTTTGAGGCTTATCCGCTGTTTGCTTACGTGGGCAAACCTGAGTTCGCCGCTTATTTACAGCAGTATGAGCAACGCCTCACGGGTCCGCTGCTTGTTCCCTATGGCTTAACCCTGCTCGTCAACCTCGCGCTGATTTTTCTGCGTCCCGCCCCGATTGAAGTGCCGTTGGTGATCATCGCGCTGGCGCTCAATGCCAGCGTCGCGGTGGTCACAGTGGTGCTGGCAACACCGCTGTATAACGCCATCAAACAAGCGGGAACCACCAGCATCGATGCCATGCCGCGCTTGATGAGCATCAATCTGGTGCGCTTGGTGATCTCGACTGTCAGCAGTGTGGTGGCGCTGATTCTGCTGGTGCAGTTGTTCTAGCGCGGGGGGAATAGGGGCTTGGCGCACCAAGCCCCTTTATCGCGCTGTGCTTGCGTTATTCCGCTTGCGCTACAAATGCACAAATGGCGTAGGCTTCCAACGTAAACTCACCGATGCCGCGCGCGCTGGCACGCCACACCGTTAATGCGCCGTCAGCATCCAAGTCGGGACGATTCTCGAACAGCGTCGCTGTGCGTTGCGATGCGAACGCGCCGCCGCTGATCACGAACTTGCCGGGCGGACACACGGCTTCAACCGTGCCAGCACCATCGACCAGCACTTCTTCGCGGATCATCTCCAACGCGGCTAAGCCGGGTTCACCCATAGCGCCCGGATCACCCTGCTCACCACGCAGACCCGGTAAGCCACGAACGCCGCGTTCACCCTGCTCGCCTTGTTCGCCGGGATCGCCTTGTTCACCACGTAAACCGGGTAATCCGCGTGCGCCCTGTTCACCTTGCTCACCGGGAACGCCTTGTTCACCCTGTTCGCCGCGTAAACCGGGTAGACCGCGTGCGCCGCGCTCACCGG